>JBAZPO010000015.1 GCA_041648175.1 Desulfobaccales bacterium
GGGTTCACTTTGAAATGACTTGAAAGGAAATAATCACCCCCCTTTGGAAAAGGGGGGCAGGGGGGATTTATATAACGCCTTGAAATCCCCCTAAATCCAATGCTGTTCACTTAAACATTTGTAGGGGCGGGGTCTCCCCGCCCCTGGCTTAATGTGCCACGGGTTGGGCGGGGAAACCCCGCCCCTACAGCCGATCAGAAATCGCCAATGCTTAAGTGAACAGCATTGGCTCTAAATCCCCCTTTGCCAAAGGGGGACTTTAACTCCCTTTGAAAAAGGGGGCAGGGGGGATTTTCATCCCTGAGGGAGTTGCTGCATGGGTTACTTTTTGAGCTTGGCAGCCAGGTCCTGCAAAGATTTTTCCAGGCCGTCCCAGGCCTTTCCGGCCTGGTCCTTGAGGCTGTCCCACTTCTCCAGACCCGTGTCCTTGAGTTGTTGCAACCGCTGCCGTTGCTCTTCCTGACCGGTAGTGGCCGCGTCGATACGCCGTTCCAGTTCTGCCTTGACTTCGCCTTTGGCCGTCCCCAGCCGCTCTTTTAACTTGCTGATCCTCTTACTCATTTCGTCCAGACGGGATTCCATGGACCGCACTTCTTCTTGCTTTTTCTCCATGCTCCTCACCTCCCAACAAGAATTCAATATCCTGGAAGCCTCATCGGCCATTAACTCATGATGCTTTAAATCCATGCGGCTCGAAAAGGTTCGATGGATAATTCTCATCCGAAAAAGGCTTTAAACTCTCCCACCTTTTCCAAAGGGGGGTTGGGGGGGAATTATAACTGCGCGAAAATCCACCTAAATCCAATGGTGTTCACTTAAGCACTTGTAGGGGCGGGGTCCCCCCGCCCTGGTTTCAAAGGGGCCACGGGCTGGGCGGGGAAACCCCGCCCCTACATCCGAATTAAAATCGCCGATGCTTAAATGAACTGCATTGCTCCTAGATCATCCCGTTTTCCAAAGGGGGACTTTGAAGGCCGGTTGTATTTAAACGTTTTCAGATGAGAACTAACTAAACGGTCTTCAGACTCCCGGTCCAGGTTTCGAACACGGGAACAGGATTTCCCCGCTCCCCTTCCCGGTAGAAGATGACGTAAGTCATGTTCTTCCAGGGGATAAAGGAGTTGTCCTGGGTGGATTTGAAATAGCGCCCTCGCCAGGTGCCGGTGTTGAGATAGACCTGGTCCAGGGGATAAGGAGTACCCGGGATGCTGCGGACCGCCGAGACCAGGGGGTCGTGGGTATGCCCATAAACCACATAGCGGATGTTGGAATCGAGGTGTACATACTCCTGGGGCGCGGCCTCCAGGAGGTCGTCCTTGACGAAGTAATCCGTGGCCTGCATGGCCAAATCCCATAACTTTTCGGTGCGGTAGAGTTTGAAATTCCGCAAGAGAAAGAGAAAGGCCTGGATCTTGTCGGCGTCGTCCCGCCACGAGGTCCATTTGTCGTGACGGTCATACCAGCCCTTCACAAAATCCAGATTATCAAAGTAGTCAATAACCTCCTGGACCGTGTCTTCAACAATCTCTTTCAGGCGCCGGTCCTGGCGCACCTGATAGAGGAGCCACTCAATGGTGGCGGACAGCGGCCGGACATTCTCAATTTCCTAAAAATTTCTCTTGATGCGTGCCTTTTCCTGAGAAGTGAGCCAGGAGACGGCTGCCAAACGCCGGGCCAGGACATAGGGCAGCCGGGCCACCAGTTCGGTGGTGATGGGGTCGCCGATGGGGACCCGCTGATAATCATCCCAGGTATAGGCGATCCCCCCTTCGTAGTTATACTTGTCATATTCATGTCCATGGCGGGCAAAAACGCCGTAAGCCAGGTCCTCATAGGTATTGGGAAAAAAATTCTTAGGATCATGCCAGACCGGCGGGATGCCCAGGCAGTCGCAGACTTTCTGCCTGAGGCTGCTGTACCGGTTGACCAGGCGGTCATGATTGCCGGGCAGGTAGAACAGCCGGACGTCGGCATCAAGGTTACAGCGGTTCGGTAAGTCGGCCAGGCCCTGCCGGAATCGCTGAAAAGTCCGCCATTTTTGCTGCTTGTCATCCTCCTGGTTTTCATTGTGGTTCACAATGGCATCAAAGAGCGTTTGGGCGTGGACCTCGATGGCAGGCTCGTTGGCGCCCCAAGGTCTCTCGTCCACCGGATAATCGAACCAGTTTTCGGTACGTAAGAGATCAAAGATGTCCCCAAGCAAGACGAGCGTGATTTCCTTTATGTCATTGCTGGGCTTGTTGGCAATGGCTGCCAGGTCATCGAAAAAATACTCTAAGGCCCGATAGGGGATATTATGCTCCCCGGCGGAGCCATCCACAAAATGCAGATCGCTGATGAATACGAGCATCCGGCTTTCCTCCCGTCTGACATTTTTGTGTATATTTTATATAAGTTATATCAGCATTAGCAAAATTGCCAAGAATATCAATGCAAGTTTTCTAGAGTGAGGGGGACAAGAACTTTTTACAAAAACCTCTGAGCTCCTTGCAAAATTGCCGGACATTATTTAGTCGCAGACTTTAGCCTAAACGAACACAGGCTGGAAAGCCTGTGCTACCAGGTTAGTCAACTTAACTGCGGGTCAGGTCGGTGAAATCTTCCTGCCGGGTCAATCGGCCAATTTCATCCAGGAGTTGGCGCAGTTCCGGGGCATCCCGAAATTTGATTTCCAGGCGAAAATCCGGGCCTTCAAACGCGGCGGGAGGATACAGGCGAACGCGGGGGGTCCCCTTCCACCCCAGATTTCCCAGGGTGGTCTCGAAGGCCTCCCGGGCCGCGCTCAGACGGGGATAAAACCAGCGGTACAACTGCTGCCGCACGGTCTCGGTTTTCTCCTGGGGGGAACGCTCCGGGTCGGCCAGAGGCAGACGCAGTTCAGTTCGGGCCAGGATAGCCGCGGCTGAAACGCCTTCCCGCCGGGCCAGGAGCGCCACCTGTTCCAGAAATTCTTCCTGCTTACTCTGGCTAAACCGTAGCCCCGAAAGAAACGGCCAGGCCGCAGCCCGGTCCTCGGGGTCCCATTCCGAAAGCTGCGCCGCGGCAGTGAGGGCCAAACGGCCTTGAGCCGCCAAGCGCGGCCAGGGCGGTTTAAGAGTAGCCGCCTTCAGGAGACGCGATAAGAACGCCAAGGAGGGGGGCAGGCCCATATACGGCAGGTACGTGCCGGCGAGCGTTTCTTGGTCGCAATGTGCAAGCAGCCGGGCGGCCAGAGCGGCCTGCTCCCAGAGGTTGAACCCCCGGGTAAAAGCATTATCCATCAGGTAAACCTGCAGGCAGTAAAAATCGGGAGCGTCCCCGGGCAGCAGGCGGGCGGTAATCTCCTGCCAGCCCAAATCTGCGGCGGCCATAACGCGCCTGGTCCCGGTAACCACCTGCCAACGCCCGCCTTTGGCGTGCGGCTTCAGCCAGGGAGGGTTCAGCAGTCCCACTTCTTTAAGGGAATTCCTCAGACGGTCCAGATCGGCTGCCGCCACCAATTCCAGGGCAGCTTCATCCATATCGATCTGCACCAGGGGAACTTCTTGCAACCGGATAGTATTAGTCAAATTTCTCCCTTAATACGTAAAGTTTGTGGTCCCAGGGGCCTGAAATATATGTATACTGTCACGGGGCCTTCGGTCAATATTATGACCGCCCCAGCGGGCTTTTCGTGTCCGGGAGAAATTTGAAAAAGAGCAAGAGGAGAAAGACATGACCGAGCACTACCATGTGGTGGCTATCAACGGCTCCCCGCACGAAGGCTTCGGCAACACCTCTCAGATGCTGGCTATGCTGGGGCAGCACCTGTCCCAGGCCGGGGTGGAACTGGAAGAGATTTTTCTGAGTAAACACCAGATAGGCTTTTGCACCGGGTGCGCCACCTGCCTGGAAACGGGGGCCTGCTGGGTCAGGGATGACTATAACTCGGTAGTCCGTTCGGTCCTGGAGGCCGACGCCGTGATCCTGGCCTCGCCGGTCTATTTTTTCAATGTCACCGCCCAAATGAAGACTTTTCTGGACCGGTCCCTGGGCTATGGCCACCGGCCCCGGGGCGACTGGAAACCGGGGTTGGCGTTGAGCGTCTCTGCGGGCCATGGCGAAACCTGGGTAGCCGATTACCTGGGCCAGGTTATGCGGGCCTTTGGCGCCTTTCCTGTGGGGAAGTTGACCGCCATCGCTGTGGGCCCGGGGGAATTTTTGGGCCGGGAGGCAGTGGAGGCCCGGGCTGCCGACCTGGCCAGGGATTTGGTTCAGGCCGTCAAGGAGAAACGGCGTTATCCGCCTACGGACCAGGATTTGGCTTTCTGGCAATTTATGAGCAACCTGGTCAAAGAAAACCGGGATCTTATGGCGGCAGACTACGAGCACTGGCAAGAACAGGGGCTCTTTAAAAGCTTCGAGACCTACGTGGGACAGACCCGGTCCCGCCAAACCCCGGATATGACGGCACCCCCGCCGAAAGCCAAAATGCGGCAGAAGACCGCCCCGGCGGCGGCTCCCCCTCCCAAGGCGGAGTCCCCCGCGGCGGGTTCCGGCACCCTTTTGGAACTCATGACACAGATGCCCGGAGCCTTGAACCCGGCCGCCGCAGCAGGTCTCACGGCCATATATCAGTTTGAGGTGAATGGAGCCGAAAACTTCACCGCCCACCTGGTGATTGCCGACGGGCAAGCCACTTTTCATGAAGGACCGGCGGACAAACCCAGTCTTATCATTAAGACCCCGGCGGAAGTGTGGCTGGCCATCTCCAAGGGGGAACTGGACGGCACCCAGGCCTTCCTCGGCGGTCAATTTCGGATTAAGGGTGACCTGGGCCTATTGATTAAGTTGAAAACCCTGTTTATAGCCTAAACCAAGACAGGCTGGAGGAAAGCTCGGGGCAGTGATCATGCAAAAGAACCCGCCTTTGGCAGAAGGGGTCCATCGCACCCAGGTGCGAGTGCGTTTCGGAGACACGGACCCCTACGGCATCGTCTATTTTGTCAGCTATTTCCGCTACTGCCACCGGGCCATCGAAGAATTCCTGCGGGCTGCGGGTCTCCCCCCTGAAGAGACTTTTAAAAATGTCCGGGAGGGCTTCGGCCTGCCCATCGTGGAGGCCTGGGGCCGCTTCCGTCGTCCCAGCCAATACGGCGCCCTGCTGCACATCGAAACCCGTATCCAGGAGGTGCGCGCCAAGGCCATCCTGTTTCGCTTTGAGTTCTACCCGGAAACCGGCCGGGAACTGCTGGCCGAGGGCACGGCCACCCTGGTGGCCATCGGCGCCGACTGGCGGGTGCGAGAGCTGCCGGAGAGGATTAAGGCGGCTTTGTCACAAGGAACATGAAACTTGGTTAAATAGAAAGAGTTGAGATGTTCAACAGTTATGACCTTTGTATGAGGTCAGTTATTTCCGGCAATCCCTGCTCAAGTTAACGCGCCTCCCTCACCATCAGCCTCCGCATCAGGCTTTCTGTCAGCCCCCCTGATTTGTGGCGTACGTCAATTCTAACCATACTTTATTTTTAGCTCAATAATACCTGAACATTTAGGGAGCAATATGGCATTTCTTTCATGTTTATAGCAAATAATTTTGTTTTACGGCGGACCTGGGATTTGTATCAATTAGCCTCTCAGATAGACTATAAACTTCTGGTCAAGGCTCAGGCTTCCTCGGACAGATAATGCTTTAAAGAGGATTTTACCGATGAATAACGCCTTGAGATTGTTATTTAACCATGATGATAGTTATTTGGATTTTCATGATTATTTTCTTTTAAAAGATAAGATCATAAGTTTAATTGATAATGATCAGCTAACGATCCATTTTCAGCCGATTTATTCTAGTAACGATGGCACCGTCTATGCGTATGAAGCTTTGACTCGGATTAATAATAATAAATTTTTTAAAAGCATCCCTGATTTGTTTAAAAGTGCGATTCAGTGTAATTTCATTTCGCATCTTGATGTGATTTGCCGGGCAAACGCTTTGAAACATTCAGCGTTACAGGGATTAAAACAAACCAACGCATATATTTGTATTAATATTTGTCCTGAAACCTTGATGAATCCGGATCACCTGGTTGGGCTAACCGACGAACTGGCGGAAGAACATGGCATTTCCAAGAACAAGATAATTCTTGAGATAACAGAAGAAAGCGCCATTAATGATATGGAATTATTTAAGACCACGATAAAACGATATCGCAACCGGGGCTATAAGATCGCTATAGATGACTTTGGAGCCGGCTATGGCGGCTTAAAGATGCTCTCTCTTATCGAACCGGAACTAGTAAAAATTGATTGTCACTTTATTGCAAATATAGACCAGGTCCCGATTAAATATAATCTCGTGGATGCCATCGCCACTGCCTGCCATCGGATGGGCATCAAAATTGTGGCCGAGGGGATCGAAAGGGAAGAAGAATTAACCATAATTTTAGATATGGGCATCGAGTTGCTGCAAGGATTTTATCTCGGCCGGCCTAGCCCCCAGTTAAAGACCAGTCCGGTCAGCCTGCCGCTGCGACTGGCCACGGGGACGAATGATCCCTCATTGAATCTCGAACAAAACTTTATGGGAGAGATTGCCCAAAGAATAGAGCCGATTCTCCCTTCGGAATCGGTCATCAGGGCATTCCATCGGTTTACTTCTCAACCCGAGTTAAGAGGGTTACCCGTGGTGGAAGATGACCGGGTAAGAGGCATGCTGCATCGCCAAAGGTTCCTGGAGAATCAAATGCTGGGCCGGTATGGCTATGGCTTTGCTCTCAATGACCGCAAGAAAGTTGAGCACCTGATGGAACGGAAATTCCTCATGGTCGAAGCCAACGCCACCATTCAGAATGTGGCTCAAATGATCCAGATACGCAAAAACAATTTCTTGTATGATGACATCTGCGTAACCAAAAATGGGAAATACGTCGGCACCGTATCGGTTTTGAGCATTCTTGATGCCTTAACCGAAAAAAGCATCCTCTTGGCCCGGGGCGCCAATCCACTCAGTGGACTGCCTGGAAACGAATTCATCCAGAGGGAAATTGAACAGCGTCTTTCTCAGAAAGTGCACTTTGACATCTGCTATCTGGACCTGGACAATTTCAAACCTTTTAATGATCATTACGGGTTTGAACGAGGCGATGTGGTTATCAAAGGCGTGGCTCAAATCCTCCGGGATTATGTCGAGACTGAAAAAGACGATTTCAATTTTGTGGGCCATATCGGGGGTGATGACTTCATCATGATCTTACGCCCCCAAATATCCGTATCAGTGTGTGAGACCATTATTCAAAACTTCGCAGCGCAACTGCATCTCTGGCACGGCACGAATGATCATCAGAAAGGGTTTTATGTTGCCAAGAATCGCCGGGGTAATGAAGAAAACTATAATCTCTTATCCATCTCCATCGGCATAGTCTGCACGGAAGATATCAATGCCAGATCTTATGGGCAGATTGCTTCTATTGCTACTGAGGTCAAAAAGGCGGCCAAATTGCAGGAAGGCTCCGCCATCATCAAGAACAAGCGGTTGGCGGTATGATTCGGTTAGAAAAGTAATGGCGGGGGGTTCCCGACCTTCACCTGCCTAAAGCTCGGCGCACGGTCCACGATTTTCCTACCGAAAACCGGCCGGGAACCGCTGGCCGAGGGCACGGCCACCCTGGTGGCCATCGGCGCTGACTGGCGGGTGCGAGAGCTGCCGGAGAGGATTAAGGCGGCTTTGTCTCAAGGAATTTTTTTTATATAATTATTTTGTAAACTTACCGCCTCTATCTTTTTACGCAGGCAATTGGGTTAGCCAACTGAAGGCGGGATGCGTTAGGCTTTCCCGCCTTACGGGCTCTAAGTCAGGGGAGCCACCCCTAATAATAGTAAAATTTATTATCCTGAGCATCATTAACTTTCAGCTAAAATTTAATCAATCATTTATTGATTAGTTTATCGAATTATGCTTAAATAGTAAGCACAGACAAAGCCAAAACCGCCGTGAGACGGCGACGGAAAGCCACGGGTCTTTTGGTTGGAGATAGCCGGGTTGCCTGGAAGGGGCAATTCGGCTTTTTGTTCTGAATTTAAGTACATAGTCCCATCAATGGCGAGCTAAACCAGGCGAGGAGGCAATCATGAGAAAGAAAATGGTAATTTTGGCCTTAACGATCGCGTTATGTGGAGCTTTCCCTCTGGCAGCATATTCCTTATCATCAGTGCCACAGGCAGTTGATTTCCACGCAGAGCTCTTTTCCGGTTCTATTTCTTTTGCCGGTGAGAATCACACGCTGGTTGGGGATCTTCCCAATGTAGGAATGATGGTTGATTATTGGGTGATGTTTGATCCCCATTTTTATGGCCAGCCCGTTCGTTTCTACGAAGTGTCGGAAGGCCTGGGTGCCGTCAATATCACTTTTGAGACAGGTCCTCGCATTGGCACCGTCCCTGGTGGTTTTAGCACAGACTATTTTTTCGATAGTGGTGGTTTTATCAAAATTGATTATGTGAGCCCCAGCGCCTATCCGGTGTTGAGCGGCTTTTTTGAGGATGCACGTGTCGATGGGGAGGGGCTTACTGCGCATATTCGTTGCGACTTCATAACTCATAATTATGTTGGTGGAGGGACAGGTTTGTTACAAATCGATTTCTCGGGAGCCGGTGTAGCTCCTGACCCATTTACAATTACAAATTTCCAAGAGCTCAGATTGTTCACCGCGCCCGTACCCGGTACGGTGGTACTCCTGGGTTCCGGCCTCCTGGGCCTCGTGGGGTTGAGGAGGTTCAGGAAAAGTTAACCGGCCATGCCCATCTTGCCATTATCAGCAATCTGAGATTGTTAAAATCATCCTTGCCTCGTTCCAAGCTCCCGTTTGGGAACAATGCTGACCGCAGGTGGTTTTTTCGCTTGTCCAATAAGCTATTTTTTCTTTACTACCAGGACCGGGCATTTGGCGTGGCCGATGACCCGTTCAGCCACGGATCCCATCAGGAGCCGCTTTAAGCCGGTGCGGCCGTGGCTGCCCACGACGATGAGGCTGGCTTCCTTGAAAATGGCGGCATTGACGATGGCTTCATCCGGCCGCCCCGTGAGAATCATGGTGTCCAGGGTGAGGCCCTGCTTTTGGGCGGCCTGCTCCAAGTTTTGGACCGCCTGGGTAGCCGCGGGTATATCCCGCTCGTCTGGGGCCACTGAAACGGCGATCAGGGCGCTGCCCATGGCTTGGGCCAGGGCGAGAGTTTCTTGCCAGGCGGCCTCGCTGAAGGGTGAGCCGTCACTGGCGATCAGGAGACGTTGAAAATTTAAGGTAACTCCTTGAGGCACCACCAGCACGTGGCAGGGACTGTGGCCGATGACCCGGGCGGTGGTGCTGCCCATGAGCAATCGGGTCAAGCCGGTATAGCCGTGACGGCCCATGATAATCAAATCAGGCTTTAGCTCTTGGGCTTCTTCCATGATGCCTTCATAAGCCGAGGAACCGGTGCGGGTCCGGGTCTCCAGGGTTACCCCCTGCTTGGCCGCCTCGGCTTTCTGCCGCTCCAAACGCTCTTGCACCGCGGTTTCCTGGGCCTGCATCAATTCCAGATTGACCACCGGGGGCATCAAGGCATCCGGCGATTGCAGTTCATAACCCGCCAGAAAATAGAGCACTTCCAACAGAAAGATTTTGCTTCCGGTGGTTTGAGCTAATTGGAGGACGGCGGCAATGGCCCCTTCGCTGTCAGGGGAGCCGTCAGTGCACACCAGGATTTTGGGAAACAGGGTTGCTGGGCTGGTTGTAGTCATAGATTTTCCTCCAATTAAAAAGTAAGTAAGCAGTGAGCAGTGAGCAGAAACTGAGCGAACTACTCTCAGCTTACGGCTTGGAAGAGTTCGTCAAGTGTAGGGCACCCCGCTCACGGGTGTTGAGCACAGGCTGGAAAGCCTGTGCTACCGGATTACTTCCTCCTTACTGCTCACCGCTTACCGCTCACTGCTTTACTACCAAGACAGGACAGGGAGATTGGCCGATAACCCGTTCGGTAACGCTCCCCATAAGGAGCCTTTTCAGACCGGTGCGGCCGTGGCTCCCCATGATGATCAGATCAACCTCATTTTTGATGGCTTGGTGGATGATGCCGGCATCCGGGGCGACTCCCTGGGGCGACACTCCCTTCAGCGGCATGCCGGCGCGGTTGGCGGCGGTGAGCAGCTTATGGACCAGGGCTTGGGCTTCAATGATATCCCCTTCTTCCGGGGCCACCGCGACGGCAATCAACTGGCTCGCCGCCTGTTTGGCCATGGCCAGGGCAAGGTCCCAGGTTACCTCGCTGTGAGGCGAGCCGTCGGACGCGACCAAGATCCGCTGAAACCCAATGGCGCCGCCTTTGGGCACCACCAGGACGTTCACCGGGCTGTGGCCGATGACCCGGGCGGTGACGCTGCCCATAAGGATGTCGGCCAGGCCGTGTTTGCCTCGCCGGCCCAGGATCACCAGGTCGGGGGCAATTTTTTCGACTTCCGCCACGATGGCGGCATAGGGCTGCTGGCCTTCAGGCAACAAAAGCTGGACGGGCACCCCCAGTTTGGCGGCCTCGGCCTCAATGACCTCCATGTTCCTTTTGGCCTCTTGTGCCAGAATGCTCCTGACGTCAGGCATCACCGCCTGAAATTCCGGCACAATTTCCAGGACCTGGACCACAAAGACCTGGCTGCCGCAGACCTTGGCCAAATCCAGAGTACCGGCCACGGCGTTATTCGCCCCGGCCGAGCCGTCGGTGCAGACCATCAGTTTATCCCATCGGGCGGGACAGATTAACGGCGGGAATATGTCCAGAATATTTTCCATATCGCGCTTTAACCGGATTGGTTGCTTGAACCCACCGGCTCATTGCCGGCGTCTCCGGTCTCCTCCTCTCCCGGTCTCTCATAGTGGCCGGCCAGAAAACGTTCCGCCAAGACCTGGCTGGTGTTGTCATCTTTCATGAGCATGTCCATCTGGCGCACGTAGGCCATGAGACGGCCGACGAGATTCAAACGGTCCTCCGTCTCAGATGCCGGATGTCGGCGGAAGCGGGCCCGGATAACATCGCCAAAGATTTCCATATTAAAGCCCAAACGTTCCAGGATCAAGGCGATGAGCCGGATACGCCGAATGCGCCGGACATCATCCGCGGCCCCGCCCTTGAAGGTGAAGTTGATATAGTTATCCGAGGGCGCGTCGCCTATGTAGCTGTCCACGCTTTGAAAATGATACCCCAGGCGGCAGGCGTAATTGACGTAGTTGGCCGCCACGATGGCGTAAGTCTTGTCCCAGAAATTCTGAGGGGGATTAATAGCCGATTGGCCCAGCACCTGCAAAAAGCCGCCCACATCCACCGGCACCGGCCCGGCCCAGGTGATGCCGGGATAGCTGATGCCTGCCCATAAGGCCCGCATGGGCCGGGAGATGATGTCTTCGGGCGGCACCGGGGTGTCGTGGCTGGCCAGACCATCGCCTAAGTCCACCAGGTGGAGGTTGAGAGGCAGCGAGGTTTTGAGCTTCAGAAGTTTCAGGGCGGGGACGCTGCCCTGGGCCACATCGTCCATGAGACCAAACATCACCTGGATGGCTTTCTCGTGGGCAAAACGGGTGATGTCGTTATAGGTGCGGCAGTGCTCCGGGCGAAACGTGGGACTGCGCCGGTCCACCAGGTTTAAGGGGATAATCAGCTCGGTCACGGCCTTAAGCCGCATAGGGTCCGGCGCGACGGAGGTGGAGGCTTCTTGCAAGCGTTGGTGGATGGCCTCTTTGACCCGGACCCGGGCCTCCTCCAAATCAGAGTATTTGCCCCCGGAGATCTTTTGGAGCGCCGCCACCATGCCGGCAAAATGCTGGTCCAGGACCCAGACCCTGGAGTTGAGAAAAGACAGGTCCGGGGCATTCGGGCTTGCCAGCATCTCCTCCAGGCCGCCGATAATACCCTGGATTTCGTTGTTGCTGGCCAAAACCTGCTGGAACCCGCTCCAGATCGCTTTTAGTTTGGGAGCAGTATTAGTTCTCTTCAAGAAGCGGTGGAAAAAATCGAGCAGGCCCATAGTCTTCCAATGTACCTTGACTTAATCCATAAGGGAAAATCAATTTCTATATTTTGATTGAAAATAAGTTTAAAGGGTGTTAAATAATAACCGCAATTGTGCAATTTTTCACTTATTAAATAATTATCGATAATTTTTAGCAAAATCAGGGCAATAAACCAAGTTTTTACAAACTGTAAAAATATTTGACAGCTAATTATTTCGCACAGAGGGGCAAAAGTTCCATGACAACTAGAATCCCACCTGTTTCCGGCTACTTAATTAACCGGTAATTTTGCCCCATGTTGGCACAAGCATTGCTAAACTGAAACCCCCAAAGTTTGAGCTGATAATGGACGAATAGCCAGGTGGCTGTCCTCTTAAATTGTGACATATCGGAGGGAGGTGAACAACGTTGAAATCCTTTTTGGTTATCATCTTTAATTTCTTGCTCTTGTCCGTTCCTAGCGCCCTGGTGTGGGCGGCAGCGGAGAAGGCCGAAGCCTTGGAGAAGAAAATCGATGTGGCGAAATTGACCGGCATCAATTACTTCTTCGCCAGCAAGTATAACGACAATATGTGGCTCTACGCCATCATCGTCACCGTGCTCATGGGCCTGATCGGCTTGATCATCGCCCTGGTAACCGACGTCATCCTGAAGATGATCGGCATGGAAGTCCACAAGATCGAGCACCACGAATAACACCCGGAGGGGAGGAACTGCGCAATGCTTGATATGTTTAATGTATATTTACCCATCGCCGAGATGCAATTCAATGCCCTCATCCTGGTGGCCATCGGCTTTTCGGTAGGGGTGCTGGGCGGCTTCTTCGGGGTGGGCGGCGCCTGGGTGGTGACCCCGGCGCTGAATATTTTCGGCTTTCCCATGGCTTACGCCATCGGCACCGACCTGGCCCACATCTTCGGCAAATCCATCGTGGCCACGGCCAAACACCGCAAGATGGGCAACGTGGACATGAAATTGGGGCTCATGTCCATCGTGGGCTCGGTCATCGGGGTGGAGATCGGGGCCCAGAACGTTATGTGGCTGACCAAGCTGGGCATCGCCGGCCCGGTGGTGCGTTATTTATATATGTTCCTGCTTTTCGGGCTGGGCATCTACATGCTTTATGATTACGCCACCAAGGACAAGCGGGCCGCGGCCCAGGCGGCCAAAGTGGCCGAAGCGGCCCGGGCGGGATTGGCGCCCCCGGTACGAAAGTCCTGGAACCTGCCGCCGATGATTCACTTCCCGGCCTCGGGCATCACCATCTCCTTTTGGACGGTGAGCGGGGTATTTCTCTTTACCGGCTGGCTCTCCGGCCTCCTGGGCGTAGGCGGCGGCTTCATCCGCATGCCGGCCTTGATTTATCTCATCGGCTGCCCCACTGCCATCGCGGTGGGCACCGACCTGTTCTCGGTGCTGTTCTCCGGGGCGTATGGCTGCTTCACGTACGGCATTAAGGGCCGGGTGGAAATCATCGCCGCGGTTCTGATGCTCTTCGGCGCTGCCATCGGGGCCCAGGTGGGCGTGACTGCGGTTAAGTACATCCGGGGCTACGGCATCCGGCTGCTCTTTGCCATTATGATCATCCTGGCCGGCTCCTCCGTGGCCCTGAAGCAATTCAATATGACTACTACCGCCGCCTGGGTGGTTATGTGCGCCGCCCTGGGTATGTGCGTGGTGATCATGGTCAAGCTGTGGAACGGCTTCCAGAAAGAAAAGGCTGAGAAGATGGCTATGAAAGGAGGGGCCTAATCATGAAAATCCTGGTTCCTGTAGATGGGTCAGCTTACTCCCTAAAGGCAGTGGAAACCGCCTGCGACCTGGCAAAATCTCAACCACCCTCTTCCCTGGTGTTGGTGGCGGTGGCAGTGGAAATTCCCGAACTGGGAGAAGGGAGATACATCTACGATAAAATGAAGGCTCAAGCTGAGGCGGCCCTGGAGCAAGCTGCGGAAGTCGCCCGGAAATGCGGCACCGTGGGCGAGGTGCTCCTGGCCACCGGAGCTTCCCCGGCGGATGAGATCGTCCAGGTGGCTAAAGTTCAAAAAGCCGACCTCATCGTTATCGGCAGCCGGGGGCTGGCGGGCAAGACCAGTTCCTTCGTTGGCAGCACCGCCTCCCAGGTGGTAACCTATTCACCCTGCTCGGTCCTGGTGGTCAAGGCCCAGGATTGATCTTCCTATAGGTAAGTTAAGTTCCATAAAAAAGGCGGCCTCTTGATTGAGGGGCCGCCTTTGTAGTTTAGTACTGGTGCTGCCGAGCCCCGAATTAATACGTTTGTGATTGATTACACGTATTCAAAATTTTTGTCTAAAGGGAAACTCAAATTAAAAAGCGTGCCCCATTATTGCCTTGACTTTTGCTCCGCGCTCCATTAAAAGAGAAAAAATGACTTGTGAATTATTTAACAAGTTTTATTTCGCCTGACCCATGACAGCCCTGCCGGTCTTGGTGCCCAAGAAGCAGCGAGCGCCGGTTCTCATATAGAGGGAGGGCCGCATCCGCAGTTCCGGAGCGACCCTTCCTCATTTCCCCATTCATGTGTCCTACTTGAGAACTCAAACCATTCGGTTCGACCATCTAAGCTGTCAGCCAAAACAGCCGCGGAACCAGGAAAGGCTTGACGGGAATATCCCCCCTCACACGACCTTGAAGATACTGGTTAACTAAGCTAAATTATGATAAAATTCAAGCTGCATGAATTACTCAGGGCTCGGGCCTCGACGCCGCGGGGTAAGGTCCGCACAGCCCGGTGGCTCAAGATTTTCCAGTAAAGAATAACCCGCGTCTCTTAATTATTTGTTGAGAAAACTTACCAAATATAGTAAGCAACTGGACCCGGCGTTGATTTCGGATTAATATGGCCCATTGGGACTCTGTGTAGCATCATGTGGAGAAATAAAGAGACTATGCGCCGCTTCCCGTTTCTCGCCTCTCGCTATGCTCTGGCCTTGTTGTTGAGCGTCAATTTCGTCCTGCTGGGGATTAGCATCTATCTGGGGTTGAAGTCCGCCAACCAGATGAAGGAAATCGTCAAGGAAGATTTCAACCAGCAGCAACTGGTGTTGGCTAAACATACCGCCAGCCTCTTGGAACAGGATATTAACTTTCTCAAACGGGAGTTGAGCACCCTCAATTTCTCTCCTTCTATTCAATACATAGAGCCGCTGTCCTGGGCCAACCGCATGCGGGCCACCCTGGCATCCGTCCGGGAAGAAGGGGTGGTGGAGATTGTGCGTATCACCCCGGACGGCAACCGGGCTTACCAGGTGGACAGCCGGGGAGTTGATCAAATTACCACCGGCTCCTTCAAAGACGCCGCTTACCTCTCGTGGGCCGCCGAACCGGAACACAAGGGCCAGGTTTTAGTGATGCCGGTATCCACGAATATTCCCCATTTCGTGGGCCGACTCATCACCGTCATGGCCGTGCCCACCTACGGGATGTCGGTGGACGATACCCATCCCCATCCCTCGGGGTCCTTCGCGGGGGTGCTGGCCTTCTATATCGACGCTCACGCCCTGGCCAAGAAGTTTACCCAGGGGCTCCGCAGCGGCAAGACCGGTTATGCCTGGATCATGGACAGTGATGGCATCTTTCTCAATCACCCCGAACGGGACTTCGTCGGCAAAAATGCCTTTGTGGTGCGCAAGGAACGCATGTCCGCCATCTCCTTTGACGCCATCAACCAGATCCAACGGGAGAAGATGCTAACAGGACAAGAAGGCCTGGGCACCTATATCTCCGGGTGGCACCGGGGCATGGCCGGAGAGATTCCAAAGCTTATGGCCTACGCCCCGGTGAAGCTGGAAGACCAAAATGTGGTTCAGGACAACAAACCCATGGCTTCCTGGTCCGTGGCGGTGGTGGCCCCGGCCAGCGAAGTGGAAGGGGTGATCCATACCCTTTATACGCGGCAGTTCTACCTGCAAGTCATCATCGGTCTGGTGGTCCTATCTGGCACTATCGTCATGCTCAATTTCCGCTATGAGCAGCAATTCTCCTCCAGCCTGGAAGAAGAAGTGAACCGCCAGAAGCTAAAATTGCAAAAATCCGAGGCCCGCTACCAGGGTTTGGTAGAAAACGCCGCGGACTTGATCTATTCCGTGGACGCCGGCGGCCATATCCTGTCCATCAACCGCTTTGCGGCCACCTTCTTCTCCCAAGCCGCGGGCCCGTTCGATCCTGAGGTCAAAATCAATCCGCAAGTTTTTATCGGACTCACCCTGAATGATGTTTTTGACCATAAGTCGGCGGAATTCCAGCTGGAATGGATTAGAGACGTCCAGGCAACCGGCCGGGTGCAAAGCAAACGTCACCGGGTCACTATCGCCGAAAAGGAATTTTGGTTTTCCACCAGCATCGTGGGCGTTAAAGATGAACAGGGCGATATCTTTGCCTACGAGATCATTTCCCGGAACATCACGGCCCGCAAAGCTATTGAAGACCGGATGATCAACATGGAAAAACTGGCCTCCATCGGCACCCTGGCCGCGGGCGTGGCCCATGAGATCAATAATCCCATGACCGTGATCCTGGGGTTCACCGAACATCTGCTGGAACAGACTGGATCTTTGCCCGAGGTGCACGAAACCCTCCAGGTCATTGAGGACGAAGGCCTGCGCTGCAAAAAAATCATCGAAAATCTCCTTACCTTCGCCCGCACCCCGGAACGTACCGAAACCAAAGCCGATATCAATTCCATCATGGAAAAGACCCTGGCAGTGGTGAAAAATACCTTGCTGACCAAAAAAGTCCGCCTGGAAACCAGCCTGGCCATCGGGCTGCCCCTGGCCCAAGGTGACCCTCAGGAATTGCGCCAGGTTTTCATTAATATGATTAACAATGCCAGGGACGCCATGACGGGTGGCGGATTGCTCAAGGTCAGCACAAACCTGACCCCGGACGGCAACCGCCTGGCCATCGAATTCACTGATACCGGGAATGGCATCCCCCGGGAAGCCCAAGCCAAGATCTTCGACCCCTTTTTCACCACCAAGGGGACGGGCAAAGGCACCGGCCTGGGTCTGTCCATGAGTTACGGCATTATCACCAAATTCGGGGGGAACATCATGTTCACCAGCTTCCCCGCGGATGAATATCCCGAGAAGCATGGCACCACCTTTACCGTTTATCTGCCCATTATTACCGGCCCCGAGGCCGAGGCGGCCGGCCCGGAAGGCCAGGCCGAACCGGCCGCGGGCGTCTCATAAAAGCTGGTAGGGCGGGCGTCCCCGCCCGCCACAGCAACTATCTCATAAGGGAGTAAGCAGTAATTCAATAGCCCTTGAACTTCAAACTTTGAACCTTGAACCTTGAACTTTTGCCACAGGAGGCTACGATGCCGGAGAGGATACTGGTCGTTGACGATGAACCCAATATGCTCAGGTTACTGAAAACCATCCTGATGGATAAGACCGGCTATGAGGTCACCACGACCAATAATCCCCTGGAAGTGAGCAAAATCCTCCAGGAAGACCATTATGATCTGGTGATCACCGATCTCAAGATGCCCTTGGTGGACGGCATCGACCTCATCGGCATCGTCAAAGGTATCGACGTCACCCTGCCCATTATTGTGATTACGGCTTACGGCACCATCGAAACCGCCGAAGAGGCCATCCAGAAGGGCGCCTATGATTTTATCACCAAGCCTTTCCGCAAGGAGACCATCCTCATCACCATGAAAAGGGCTCTGGAGTGGAAGCGGATGCAGGGTGAGCTGGCGGAACTGAAGAGGCAGTAGTCAGTAGTCAGTAGCCAGTAGTCAGTAGTCAGTTGCCAGTGGGGGATTGCCAATGGGACAGTCATATCGGGATTTGGTGGTTTGGAATAAGGCTATGGAACTGGTCATGGAGATTTACCGGTTGACCCAGGCTTTTCCGAAAGAGGAAATTTTCGGCCTCCTGAGTCAATTGAGGCGGTCGGCGGTATCGATTCCGAGTAACATTGCCGAAGGACAAGGACGGCTAACCAAAGGAGAATTCCGGGTTTTTTTAGGCAACGCCAGAGGTTCACTCTCAGAATTGGAGACCCAAATCCTTATTGCTCGTCACCTGAATTATCTAAAAGAATCCGATGCAGACAAATTAATGCAGCGCGCCTCCGAAGTTGGACGGACCCTGAATGGTCTAATAGGTTCGATGAAAAAGCCATGATCAGCCTTCTTGGACGTACGGACGGCTGGCTACTGACTACTGACTACTGACTACTATGTTCAAATTCCTGCGGCGATTCCTTAAAGAAGAAGCGGACGAACGGGTCGTCTTGCAGGAAAAATTTAACCATTTCCGCCGTCTCCTGGATAACAACAATCAGGCCCTGGAAACCATGGCGGACATGGAAGAAAAGCTTTCCGGCGATTACGTTTTTGACTCCAGTTATCTCTATGCCCAGGTAGACAAGTTGGGGAAGCAGATAAGCAGCATGGTCACCTCCCTCAATCTCCTGACGAAAAATCGCTATAGCGACCTGGTCCCCATTGCTGAGCGCCTCGCCCAAGAGATGCTCGAGGTCCTGGAGGCCGTACCCAGCATCCCGGATACCCCGTTTATCCTGCCGTTATCGGCTTTGGATCAGACTTTGGCCCCGGCGGTGGGTGGCAAGATGGCCAATTTGGGGGAGATCGGCAACCGCATCGGCCTGCCGGTGCCTCAGGGTTTCGCCATTACCGCCGCGGCTTACAAGCGCTTTCTGGAATCCTCGAGCCTCGCTAAAGACATCGAAGTCAAGCTTTCCGAGGCCAGCATCCAGGACCTGGACACCTTGAAGACCATCAGCCGAGAATTGCAAAATATGGTGCGCCAGGCCCCCCTACCCCCGGATCTGGCAGAAGCCATCGTCAAGGCGGGCGAGGACCTGCCGACACGCTGGCTGGCGGTACGCTCCAGCGCCGTAGGCGAGGACACCGAATTCTCCTTTGCCGGCCAGTTCGCCACCCTGCTCAATGTGGACGCAGCCTCTTTGCCCGAGCACTACAAGGAAATCGTGGCCAGCAAGTTCACTTCCCGGGCCATTTTTTATTGGAAGTACCAGCAATTTTCCGTCAACGCCCTGCCCATGGCCGTGGGCGTCCTGGCCATGGTCCCAGCCCGGGCCAGCGGCGTCATGTTTTCCCTGGACCCCCATGCCCCTCAGGACGAAACCGTCATGATTTCCGCGGTCTGGGGCCTGGGCAAGTACGCGGTGGACGGCACCGTGTCCCCGGACCTCTTCACCGTTAGCCGCCAAGCCCCCTACCCCATCACCAAGCGTCGGGTAGTCCCCAAACCCGTGGCCCTGGTCTGCGGCCCGGAAGGAGGGGTTGAAGAGATTACCCTGCCGCCCGATCAAGCCCGGGCACCCTGCCTCACTGACCACCAAGTCCGAACCCTGGCCAATATTGCCGTGGAGTTGGAGGAACAATTCGGGGCGCCCCAGGATATCGAGTGGACCGTGGGCGAGGCGGGCAACATCATCATTCTGCAATCCCGGCCGCTGCGCGTCAGCACCCCGGCCTTTGCCGACCAGGCCCGGGAGCCTCTCCCGGAGCCTCAGTCGCCGCCGCTTCTGCACTATGGCATCCGGGCGGTGGGAGGCGCGGCCGCGGGCCGGGTCCACCATTTTCTCCATGATGAAGACGTGGCCGGTATCCCACCGGGCGCGGTGGTGGTGGCCCGCCAGCCTTCGGCCCGCCTGGTGCTGGTCATGGACCGCATTGCCGCCATCATCACCGAAGTGGGGAGCCCCACCGATCACATGACCATCCTGGCCCGGGAGTTCCGGATTCCCACCCTGGTTGAGGTAGGTGGGGCCACCAAGGTCCTGCACTCCGGCCAGTTGGTCACCGTGGACGCGGACGCCGCCCTGATTTATCCCGGCATCATCCCGGAGCTTTTGCAGCGTAAGGTGCACCCCGATGAAGAATGGCGGGCCGACCCGGTTTACCAAAAATTGCGCCGAATTTTGCAATCCATCACCCGCCTCAACCTCCTGGACCCGGAGAGCCCGGAGTTTCAAGCCAAGAACTGCCGCACCCTGCACGATATCACCCGGTTCAGCCACGAAAAGGCCATGGACGCCATGTTCATGCCGGACATGGAAAAGGCCCTGGATTCCCACCAAGTCAGCCGCCTCTTAACCGACCTCCCCATAAACCTGTTCATTCTGGACTTAGGCGGCGGCCTCAAGGTCACTGGTAAAGAGCAGGTCACCGAAGCCGATATCGTCAGCCGCCCCTTTCTGGCGCTGCTCCGGGGCTTTCACCACCCAGGGGTGACCTGGGCCGGCCAGGTGGCCCCTGACCTTAAGGGCTTCATTTCGGTCTTTGCCAACACCATGTACGACACCGCCAAGGGGGAGCGGGGCCTGGGGGGCAAGAGTTTCGCCATCGTCACCGAGAACTACCTTAATTTTAACTCCCGCATCGGCTACCATTTCGGCATTGTGGACGCCTATATTTCCGAAGAAAAAAACGATAATTACATCAGTTTCCAGTTCAAGGGCGGCGCCGCGCAAATCGACCGCCGGGAGCGCCGGGCGCGCCTGGTCAAGCAAATCCTGGATGACCTGGGTTTCAAGGCCCAGACCAAGGGCGATTTGGTCCAGGGGCGCCTGGTCAAACTCTCCCTGATGGAGACCGAGCAGACCCTGGAATTGGCCGGACTGCTCATCGCCTTCTGCCGCCAACTTGACCTGGCCCTGGCCTCAGACGCGGTCATGGAACGAGTCTTCCAGGCCTTCAAGACCGAAGACTACGGCCTCAAATGCCTGCGCTCCCAAGCAGCCGCCACGGGCTGAAAAGCCATTGAGGGGAAGACCGGGGGACGCGTGTCCCCCGTCCTCCCCTCAAACTCCCCACCCAGCCCCCTATAAATGAGAAAGGGTGGCCTAACGGCTCACCCTATTTCCGCCGAGTTGCGTTCAAAGAGCAAATTTTAATAGGCGCAGGCTCTGGCCTACGCCTGCACAGGCGAGACGCCTGTGCCACCATTTGAATGCGAATCAGCGTGATATGCGAACCATATCAAATACCTTTTATTTGGATTGAGCTCGCACAGATTTAGCAGTTAGTTTTCATTCTGATGTTTCGTTGATGCTCTGAAAGAAAGCCATCCCCCCTGGAGATTATTCCCACCGGCCAAGGTTGCGCAGGCGCCCGTCTATTCTTATCTTTCTTATATTCTTATGCAAAAGGTTTGGGACACAACATGCCTGGCGTTAATGCTTATTGCTGCTATGCGGCCTGTGTCAGGTTTGAGCTGCGGCCCCTGTCGCCGGAGCACATCACCTCCAACTTTGGAAGCCGCACGCTAGATAACGCCAAATTGAAAGAGTTTCTTGAAACCAAGCTGAACCGTAAGTTTTTTAATTGGCCAGCATCTTCCTGGGATTTTTCCATGCTGACTCTCACCGCTCTGTATTCCATCGGGAAATGGATGTGGCCAAGGCTAAGCCTATTAGCATCAATACAAAATAAGCGGAAACTTATGAAAGCAATACTTTTATTAAGTGGTGCAGCAATTTCATTGTTACTTTGGAGTCCATCAGTTAGAGCTCAAGACATGGAACAAAGTAATCCTATTTATAATGAATTGGCTGAACAGAGAAGGATGACGACAGGGGATATAACTATTGTTTATGGCGTGCCATGCGTAGAAGTTATACTGGAGACTGGTGAAAGCATAATGACATTTGTCCATTCCATACCTTCTTTAAAGAAAAAGTCTCTTATTGTTCAGGACAGGATTGCTCTCCTTAATAGAACGCACTATCTATTAGTCGTGAATGGTTCCGGTAACATCAGCACCGATAAGAACATAATATTCGTGCCCCTTGACTATTCCATTGAGCCGAAAATTCTGCCAGAATTTTTGCCTGGTGCGGCCAATCATGAAAAATACATTCTGATAGATCGCCGCCAGCAATATCTCGGCCTTTATGAATGGGGAAATTTGCAATACTGTTATCCAATTTCTTCCGGAACGTCGAATTCGACGCCTTTAAAAAAATTCGTGGTAAGCCATATGGATGAAACTCATAACTCCACTCTATATGATCAGGCGCCCATGGATCATGCACTGAATATTGGCAATGCTTATTTCATTCATGAAGGAATAGTTCCTGGATACCCCGCATCCCACGGCTGTATCCGGGTGTTTCCCCTTCATGCTCGTTTTCTTTTTTATCAGTGGGCCAAGCCGGGAATTCCCGGGAAAATTACAGATTGAGTCCATTGTCATGAAAATTGCTTAGCGGATTTTCTTGAAAAATTTTTGATATTCTCTGAATAACAAACCCCATAGTCTTTTCAGGGCAAACTCTCATTTTATATTATTTTGGTAAAAACTAGGGGATGTGGAATGCGCGATTTGGTGAAGCGATTTTTCGGAAAAGTCACAGGGCTGAATTCAGAGACCGTTAATCAGAAACCGCGTCACGATATACTGGTAGCAGTTTGTGCATTGTTTATTGAGATGGCGCGCATAGACGAAACATTTACTCCAATGGAGATGGAAACAATTTTGTCGATTTTACATGAAAAATACGGCCTATCCCGGGAGCATGCCGGAGCAATAGTTGCGGAAGCCGAAAGGGAATTGAAACAAAGTGTCGATTTATGGCAATTTTCCAACCTGATTAATGAGAATTATTCAAACGAGGAAAAAGCTGAAGTCATTGAAATATTGTGGAGAATCGTCTATGTTGACGGAAAAATGGACCGGTACGAACACTACCTCATGAAAAAACTCAAGGACTTACTACGGCTATCCCAGGAACAATTGATTGAAGCGAAATTAAAAGTGCTGCATTCGAGTTGAATGGGATCATACTGAGGATATGTAACGGCTATAGTGAATTTTCGGCGTTTTTATTATTTCTCCCGAGAGCAGTTAGCATCCTCCCCCAAAAACCTCTTCTATTCCTTCCTCTTCACCACCAGCACCGGGCAGGGGGCGTGGCCGAGGACCCGCTCGGTGACGCCGCCCATCAGGAGCCGGGTCAGGCCGGTATGGCCGTGGGAGCCCATGACGATGAGATTCATCTTTTCTTGCCGGGCCAGTTTGGTGATGACCTGGTAGGCCTGCCCCTGGAGGACCACGCCGTGAACGTTGAGATTCAGGGCCTCCCCGCGGCGTTGGGCCTCGGCCACATGATCCTGGCACCGGCGCATCACTTCGTCACTCACTCCCAGGGCCTCCCCCTGAGCCCGGATCGGCAGATCCATGGCCGTAACGATAGTTAACTCGCTGCCGTATTCCGCGGCCAGGTCCAAAGCTCGGGAGAGGGCCACCTCGCTCCCTAAAGAGCAGTCACTGGCCACCAGGATGCGGTCCCAGCCGATGCTGGTATTGAGCGGAATCACGAGGACGTCTTTGCTGGTATAGCCGATGACCCGGCGGGTGACGCTCCCCAGAAGAGCCCGCTCAACGAAGCTGTGGCCTTTGACGCCCATGACAATAAGGTCCCGGCTGCCGGTTTCGGCCTCGGCCACCAGGCTTTCATAGGGTTCACCCACAACGCAGAGCGGGCGGATCAGGGCGCCGGCGGCCTCGGCCATCTCCTGAGCCAGGGCCAGGGCGGTATCGCAGGGCTCCCGGAGTTTTTCCCGGATGCCGGAGACCCCCATGATCCTTAGATCACCGGCATAAGAAGGGGCCACCGTGAGCACGGTGACCCAATTCTTGGATATTTGGAAAGACTCCTTAAGGGCATGGAAGCTGGTCTCGGAGCCGTCCATGCCCACCAGGAGGCGGTTATACTTTGCCATATTCCACGGAAAATTCGACTTTTTTAGCCAAGGCCTCGGCCCGTTTGGCTTTATACATGGCCCCCAGGATGATGAAGGAGCCGACTCCCAGGGCAATGCACATGATGATGAAGCTGGCGCTGCTGAGGAAAGACAGGGTGGACTCGCCCACGGAGATCAGCTTCAGTTCGGTCAGATACTGCGGTATCGCCAAGCCCCGGCTCACGGCCACGATAATCATGATGGTTCCCATGACGAACTTGATCATGCTTTCTTTGACGCAGGTGGTGCCGATGGCCCCCAACTGCACGCCCAACAGGGACCCGGCCAGGATGATCAGGGTAAGGCGGATATCCACCTGACCGTGCATAGCCCATTTGATGGTGCCAAAAAATCCCATGACGAAGGCGATGACCAGCTCGGTGGCTGAGGAGACCAGCCCGCCAGCCCCTAAGCCGTAGATCATGCCGGGAACCCCGATGAAGCCGCCCACCGCGATGGTGGCCGCCATCAAACCGGTGGCAAAGCCGATGGGGATGGTAAACCACATGGAAATACGTACGTTGGCCGTCTTAAAGTGCATCATGGGAGGCAGATTGATGGACTGCAGCCACTTGGCCAGAGCCCCAGCCTTGTCTTCTCCGCTGCCTTTGGAAGCCTTCATGGCATCATAGAAGACATAACCGCCCACCACCACCAGGATAACCACGAAGGACAGGCTGACATAAAGGTTAGACCCGGATTGGCCCCACTTCTCCAGAATCCACTCCTGAATTTTGATGCCCACCTGCACCCCGCCGCCGGCGGAAGCCGCCATGACCAGACCCAACTTGATGTCCACCTGGCCGTACTTCCACCGCTTGTAGGCTCCAACCATAGCCTTAGGGAATTTATGACACATATTGCTGGCCACGGCAATAGTCCCGGGGACGCCAAGGCTCATCATACCGGGGGTCAGCACAAAAGCGCCGCCGGAGCCGATGAAGCCGCTCACCAGGCCGCCGATGAAACCTACGACAAATAGGAATGAAATATTCCACACGTTCAAATCTATAAAATTAAGGTTGCTGGCGATGTCATGCATGGTTTTGCCTCCTTTCAGATCATCCGGTCAAGATATTTTAAGAAGATACGGGTTAGGCATTCAAATGAATCTGCGGGCGGGGACGCTTTCTTTGCGCCGGCCGCGTCGGAGCCACCCGGGGCTGGACCTTCTTTGTGGCTTCGATACCCAGCAGCGACCACAGGTTGGAGGCAAACGCGCCATGCACAAACGAGATCGCGAACACTGTGACAATGGGCAGCGCCGCATAGATGCCGCCCTTGGTGAAGTATTTCATGACGGTGTCAGAGTTGATGAACACTGCCGCATAGAGGGCCGCGACCCCCAGTCCCAAGCCGATGGTCTTGCCGAGCAACTTGCTTCTGCCCGCATTTTCGTGCTGTTCATTAGCCATGATCTGTTCTCCTTGATATCCTGAGATGCTGAAAACGGGGAGAGGAATCTCCCCCGTGATTTCCTCGTCCTTGATGCCCGCATCGGTAATGACGAAGTCGATGCGTTTGATGGCATGGTTCAGATCCTTGATGGCCCCAACGAGACTCTCAAATTTCACCACGTGCTCGCCGTGGATTCCCTGGCTGGCCAGTTCGGACTCAACCGGGGACCAGGCCAGGCGGGCCCGGTCGGTGAATTTACCGCGGAGATGCTGGTTGTAAGGGGAAAAGAACTTGCCGGTCTGGGCCAGGGCAGGGTTGACGTTCATGGCGATAATGTCGTACCCCAGACGCTGAGAGAGATTAAGGGCATAATCGATCACCCCGTTGGTAAAGGCAAAGGTTTTGCCCACCACCAGAATCTTCCGCTTGACCTCGTGCCGGTTGTTGGAGGCGGCCGAACTGCCGTCCCCCTGGCCCGACACTCCGGGACCTGGGCTGATGGAATTACCATCACCCGAGTTACCGCCTTTGCCTCGGTTATTCTTGAAGTTCATCATAATTTTTGACCTTCCCCTCTGTTTCCTTTTGCCCACCTGGATCGGGGGGAGTGGTTCTTGCCTTTAGATACATACAAGAACCTTGCCAAAACCGATTATTTTTATAACTAGCTGTTTTTATAGGATATTCAACCAATAGAATTTTAGACTCCACGGCTTCTTGGTATTGCACTATGCAACAACCAGAATTTATATATTTTATTTATCAATATAATCAATATGATATACATTATTGCAACACTGAGGGGTAAGGATTGCAAAAAGCAACACTGTCCCCATCGGTCCAGGGGCGATAAGAATTTTCATAGGAAAATCAAAAAAATAAAAAACCGCTCCTCAGGCAAGGCATTGCTGTTTTGGCGATTATTTCTTATAATTATCGGGGTTTGTCTTAACCTCAGGAAGGGATCTCGTCATGGTTTTTTTCCGGAAAGCGACCGAAGAGGAACGCCCCAAGCCAGCCCAGGAGTTGGTGGAATTGCGCACTGCCGTGCACAAGGCCCAATTGCCGGAAGCGGTGGCCGCCATTGCCATGAAAGAGTTGGAACGGGTTGAGAAAACCGATCCGTCCGTGGCCGAATACTCCATCGGCATCAACTACTTAGATTACCTGATTTCCCTCCCCTGGAACCGCTTCACGGAAGATAACCTGGACCTGAAGAGGGCCGAGCGCATCCTGGCGGCCCAACACTTTGGGCTGAAGCATGTCAAAGAACGCATCCTGGAATATCTGGCGGTGCGCACCCTGTGCAGCGTGCAGACGTCCCAAATTTTGGTGGTGGACGACGAGGAAATCGCCCGGACCAATTTGGAATATATTCTGCGCAAAGAAGGCCATCAGGTGGCGACCGCGGCCAACGGCATGGAAGCCCTGGAAAAGGTCAGAGCCCAGGAGTTCGACGTCATCCTCACCGACCTGAAGATGGAGAAGATGGACGGCATTCAACTCCTGGAATCCGTCAAGCAGATCGCGCCCCATACCGAAATCGTCATGGTCACCGGCTATGCCACGGTGAGCTCTGCGGTGGACGCCTTGAAAAAGGGCGCGGCCCACTACTTATCCAAGCCCATCAAACTGGACGAGTTGCGGTCCACAGTGCGGGAGATCATCGACAAAAAGCGTCACGTGCAGATGAACCGGGGTCCCGTCCTGTGTTTCGCCGGCCCTCCCGGCACCGGCAAAACCTCCATCGGCCAGGCCATCGCCGAGGCCCTGGAGCGCAAGTTTGTGCGTCTCTCCCTGGCCGGCCTCCGGGACGAAGCCGAGCTGCGAGGCCACCGCCGCACCTACGTGGGGGCCATGCCCGGGCGCATCATCAACGAACTTAAGCGCCTGGAGGTCAATAACCCCGTGTTCATGCTGGACGAGATCGACAAGATCGGCCAGGACTTTCGGGGCGACCCGGCCTCGGTGCTCCTGGAAATTCTGGACCCCCAGCAGAACAACAACTTTGTGGACCACTACGTGGACGCGCCCTTTGACCTGTCCGGGGTCATGTTCATTACCACCGCCAATGTGGTGGAGAGCCTGCCGGCGCCGCTCCTGGATCGCCTGGAGGTCATCTATTTTCCCGGCTATACCGAGCACGAAAAGGTCCAGATCGCCAAAAACTTTCTCATTCCCCGCCAGCTTCGGGAGCACGCCCTGGGTCACCTGGGGATAGATTTTTCCGATGGGGCCATTGCCAAGATCATCCGCGGCTATACCCAGGAAGCGGGTTTGCGCAACCTGGACCGGGAGATGGCCATGGTCTGCCGCAAACTGGCCCGCATCTGCGTCCAGGGCAAGGGCACTTGCGCGCTCAACGTCGACGAGGACCTGGTGGAAAAGTTCCTGGGCCCCCGGAAATTCAGCCACCAGGTAGCCGAGGCCGGTAATCAGGTGGGGGTGACCACGGGACTAGTCTGGACCGAGTTCGGCGGCGAAATCATCTTCGTGGAAGCCACCCGCATGCGAGGCCACAAACAGTTGATCCTCACGGGCTCCCTGGGCTCCGTTTTACAAGAGTCGGCCCAGACCGCGTTGAGCTATATCCGCAGCCACGCCGAGCAGTTCGGCCTCGACCCGGACTTTTTCACCGACAGTGACATCCACATCCACCTGCCCTCCGGGGCCATTCCCAAGGAAGGACCCTCCTCCGGGATCACCATCGCCATGGCCTTGCTCTCGCTGCTCACCAGGCGGCCGGCCCGGCGGGACGTGGCCTTAAGCGGGGAGTTGACCCTGTCCGGCCGCATCCTGCCGATAAGCGGCGTCCGGGAAAAAGTCCTGGCCGCCCAGCGGGCCGGGGTTCAGGTGGTAGTTTTCCCTAAGCAGAACGAAGTGGATATCGTGAACCTGGAAGAAGAAGTGAAGGCCGGAGTGGAGATCGTTTTAGCCGATGCGATCGAGCCTCTGGTTGACCTGGTGCTGCTGCCAAAAGAGTAATGTTGGGGTGAAATTGAACTGGAGGTCTTAGGACTGTAATATTTCCCGGACCTTTTCGCCTAATTCAGCCGGCCGGAAGGGCTTTTGCAGGAAAACGGCGTCAGAGCCAAATTTATTGCCGGACGAGAGGATACTTGATTCATATCCTGACATATAGATGACTTTGATCTCAGGTTGTAATAACCGCAGATGTTCCACCAACTCCTTGCCGCTCATGTTCGGCATGACCACGTCAGTCAACACCAAATCTATCGGCTCCTGGTACCGTTGCCAAACCAGCAAGGCTTCATCACCATCTTGAGCCTCTAAGACGTTATAGCCCTCTTTTCTCAAGATTTCGCAGATCAGGGGCCGTAAAATCTCCCCATTTTCCACCACCAAAATAGTTCCGGGATTCTGCATTATCTGCCTAACCAAAAAAGATCATACGGCTAAAGGTCAAACCGTATGAAATCTTCCGATTTAATGGTTTTTCCTTATAGTGAGGAAAGTTCCGGAGGGCACCTGTCTGAAAGGTTAGAACTTTTTGGGCTTTTCTACAACATATTTTATAACTTATTCTGAAAAATAGTCATGGAACCGATTTCCTTGTCTCGGGCTGACAGATTTGCAGCAACTTTTCCTGGCCTTAAACGTATTGCCGGATGAGAAGGTTGAAAATCTTTTCAGGCGGCGTCGCCGTTACTTAGATCATAGCGCTTGAGCTTGCGCCACAGGGACACCCGGTCGATCCCCAAAATTTCCGCGGCCCTGGTCTTATTCCCGTTCACCTGCTTGACTACCCAGGAAATATACTCCTTTTCATTTTCTTCCAGAGTAGCGAACTCCCGCCGCTGATGGCGCTGCACCTGGAAATGGGGCTGTTGGAAATCCAGCGGCAGGTGCTGCATCTCGATGACCGAGCCGCTGCACAGGGTCACGGCCCGCTCCATGATGTTTTCCAACTCTCGGATATTCCCGGGAAATTCGTAATTACACAACAATTCCGTGACCTCGTCTGCGATCTTGTCGATCTTCTTCCCCTGCACCTCAGAGAATTTCTCTAGAAAGTGCTGGCATAACAAGGGGATATCGTCCTTGCGCTCCACCAGGGTGGGCACTTGCAGGGTGACCACGTTGATGCGGTAAAACAGGTCCTGCCGAAAATTGCCCGCGGTCACCGCGCCTTTCAGGTCTTTGTTGGTAGCGGCCAGGACCCGGATATCCACGGGGATTTCGGTGGTGCCGCCCACCCGCATCAGGGTTTTATCCTGGAGGACTCTCAGCAGCTTGACCTGCATGGACGTGGGCATGTCGCCGATTTCATCCAGCAGGATAGTGCCGCCCGAGGCCGCTTCCAACAGGCCCTTTTTAACCCCCCGAGCGCCGGTGAAGGCTTCTTTTTCGTGGCCGAAGAGTTCGTTGGCCAGCAACTCCTCACTGAAGGCGCCGCAGTTGATGGCCAGGAAGCGGTTATCGGCCCTGGGGCTGAGATGATGGATGGCCTTGGCCACCAGTTCCTTGCCGGTGCCGGTCTCCCCCAGAATGAGCACCGTGGCGTCGCTCCCGGCAATCTGTTCGATGGTCTTTTTCAGCAGTTCGATCTTGGGACTTTTCCCGACCAGGAAAGGCACCGCCTTCTGGCTCCGCACCTGACGTTTCAGGTCGGTGACTTCCTGGCGCAGGGAGTGCTTTTCCAGGGCCCTGCTCACCAGGATGCGCACTTCGTCAATCTTGTAAGGCTTGGGTAGGTAGTGATAGGCCCCCTTCTGCATGGCCTCAACCGCAGTGGACACCGTGGCAAACCCGGTGATCATAATCACTTCAGTGTCGGGATAAAGCTCCTTGGTGCGCTCCAGCACCTGCAAGCCGTCCACTTGCTGCATGCGCAGATCCGTCATAACCAGGTCAAACTCCTGTCTTTCCAGTTCCTTAAAGGCCCGGATGCCACTTTCCACCGCCACGGTGTCATACCCTTCTTTCGTGAGCACATGGTCCAGGTTTTCCCGGGCGATTAATTCATCTTCGACGATGAGGATCTTACTGCGTCTCGTCATGAGGACCTCTCCGGCTTGACCTGGGGGTTATACGGCATAAGGATAGTGAACCTGGTGCCCTCCCCTTCTTTGCTGTCCACATTGATGTGGCCGTGGTGTTTCTCGATTATCCCATAAACAATGGACAATCCCAACCCGGTGCCGACGCCAACTTCTTTGGTGGTGTAGAAGGGGTCAAAGACCCGGTCCAATTCGTCCTTGGGGATACCCACCCCGGTATCTTCGATGGTGATGACGGCCTCCTGCCTGGCCGGGTCGGCTGTGGCCGCGATGCGAATCTCCCCGGGGGTCTCTTTGATGGCCTGGGTGGCGTTCATCAGGAGATTCAAGAAGACCTCCTGCATCCGCTGGGCATCCAATTCCAAAATCAGGTCCTGGGGAATATCATCCACGAGATCAATCCCGGGAGGCACCTGGCTGGAAATCAGCCGGATGGACCGCTTGACCACGTCTTCCAAGGGAGTGGGCTTAAGGGAGAATTCCCGCACCCGGGAAAACTCCAGGAGCCCCTTGACAATATCCCGGGCCCGGTAAACCTCCTGCTCCACGTTGGTCAACATTTTCCTGACGAAATCCAGGTCGGCCTCGTCCAATTCCTCCAGGATGATCTGGCAGGAGGTGGAAATATTATTGAGGGGATTGTTCAACTGATGGGCAATCCCGGCGGTCAAGACCCCCAAGGAGGACATCTTTTTACCCTGGACCAGTTGATCCTGGCGCCGTTCCAATTCCGCCACCATGCGGTTGAAGGCTTCCACCACCCGTTGGGTTTCGTCCCGGGTATCCAGCACCGGCAGCGGCTTGAAGTCCCCCCGGGCAATACGTCCGGTGGTATTCTCAATCACCCGCAGGGGTAAAATGATCTTGCGGCTGACAATATAGATGAGAAACCCCATGAAGGCCAGAAAGACGATCAGGGAGATGAGGAGCTGGGTCTTCAGGGTAGTGATGATTTCCAGAATGCGCAAGCGCTCAAAGGCCACCAATTTCACCGACAGGTCCACCAGGGCCTTTCCACAGGTGCGCAGTTGCTCTTCCAGACCGCGACTTTCCGGTTGGCCCCGTTCCCCGGATTTGGCCAGTTGCTCCATTAATTCCTGATAGGCGATCAAATCCTTCTTGAAGGTCTCCATTTGGGAAGCCACCTTGAGGTTTTTTACGTCGATGGTGGCCAGGACCTCAAGGGCCTTTTGGGTATAGCGCTGGTTTTCTTTGAAATCCTCATTCAGGCCATAGAGGAGATAGTTCTTCTCGTAACGGCGAATCTCCAAGACGATCTCCCGCAAATCATCGGCAATCTGGACCACGTGCTGCTTCAACTCGATGGCGTGGAGATAGTGATAGGAGAAGCCGCCAATGAAGCCGATGGCCAGGACGCAGGCGGCAAATCCCAAGATCACTTTCTGGCGAATATTTAGGTACAAGAGCTTCATTCCTCCGGGGTAAGACGATGATCTCGGGCCTCGAGCACGATGTCGATATCAGCGGTTTTTGGGGGCCTCTGTTTTATTTTTGCAACAGTATTTTTCTCTCTGGAATACCCGCGAGGTTTTACCTTTATAAAATAAAAATTGCTCATAGCTATATGTTAACCTGCATAACCACCATCTATTTTTATTATTTTGCCATGCCTTGATGCAAAATGCAACAGGGATTTTGACTCAGAAAAAGACTTGACACCTTGTGAGATATTTAACATACTTTCCGCATTCTGAATTTATTGGGAGGGAGTAGGCAGGATGGATATTTATCTTCCCATTGCGGGTATGAGCATTAATTTTTTCCTTGTTCTGGGGATTGGAGGCCTGGTCGGTTTCCTCTCCGGGCTGTTCGGGGTCGGCGGGGGCTTCCTGCTCACGCCGTTGATGATGATGATCGGTATCCCGCCGGCAGTGGCGGCAGCTTCCGACTCCAACCAGATCGTGGCCGCAGCCTCTTCAGGGGCCTTTGCCCATTGGAAACTGGGGAATGTGGACTTCAAGATGGGTCTGGTGATTCTGGCCGGGGGCATCTTCGGCGGCACCATCGGAGTGCAGTTGGTCAAGGTCCTCCGGGCCCTGGGCAACTTCGAGTTCGTCATGAAGGTGGTTTATGTGCTCATGTTGGGCCTGGTGGGGGGCGCCATGTTCGTGGAGAGCCTGCGCACCATCCGCCGCAGCAAGGGCGCGGCCGCGGAAGCCGTGGTGGAGACTCCGGTGAGTGAATCGGGCCTCACCCGAATTTTCAACAAACTGCCCTTAAAGATGAATTTCCATCGTTCCGGGCTGAGTACGTCGGCCATCTTTCCCTTTTCCATCGGCACCATCGTGGGCATCATGGCGGCCATCCTGGGGGTGGGCGGCGGCTTTATCATGGTGCCGGCCATGATCTATATCATCGGCATGCCTACCATCGCCGCCATTGGCACCGACCTGTTTCAGATCGTCCTTACCTCAGCCAACGTCACCCTCCAGCAGGCCTTTGTGAACCACACTGTTGACCTCCTGCTGGCCTTGATCCTCCTGGGCGGCTCCACCATCGGGGCTCAGTTCGGGGCGGTGGCAGGCAAACGCCTCAAGGGCGAGCAGATTCGCATCCTGTTGGCTATCATCGTGCTGGTCTTGACCGTCAAGATCTTCTTGGACCTGGTAATCACCCCCACCGACCTGGTGAGTCTGGCGACCGCGGGAGGGGGACACTAAGATGAAAAAAATCTTAACCCTGCTCCTGACCGGCTGCCTGGTATGCCTCTGGGGGGCCCAAGCCCTGGCCGTAACCCCTGACGCGGAACAGAAGGTGGTCACGTCGGCTTCGAAAAACGTTGTGGAAATCGGTCTCACTTACCACGGGGATGAAATCTATTTCTTCGGGGTTAACCCGGTCCCCGGTTCCGATGTGGTCATTAAGCTCACTGCCGAAAAAGAGGAGGCAGTCAAGCTTTCCATGAAAGGCCGGGTCGGACCTTTCTGGATGACTGTCAAGCAGTACGAAGTCACCGGCGCCCCTTTCATCTATAAGCTCCATACCGGCAAACCCATCAGCCAGATCATCTCCAAGGAAACCGCGCAAGCGTTGGGATTGGGATACGACGCAATGCGTCCCAAGATGAAGATGCACCTCATCCGGGGCGACGCGGCCCCCGAGGACGAGAAGGTCGTCTGGCAGGGGTTGCTCAAAATCAAGGAGAGGGGCAACCTCTTTAGCATCGTGGAAGACCCCAAACGCCTGGAGGTCTCCGAGGGCAAGCTCTTCAAGCACTATTTCCGCTTTCCCCCCGCGGCCACGGAAGGGCGCTACCTGGTTGAATCCTATTGCTTCAAGGATGGGCAATTAGTGGGGTACGGCAAGGATGTGATCGAGATCAAAAAGGTGGGCCTGGAAAACTGGCTGACCCAAACCTCCAAAAACTCCGCAGTCTTTTACGGCATCATGGCGGTGGTTGTCGCCCTGGGGGCCGGGTTGCTGGTGGGAGTCATCTTCGGGAAAGGAGGCCACCACTAATGGCCACAGAAAAAGCCAAATCGATTGCCGTGGCGGTGGATGGGTCCGCCGCCAGTTGGGAAGCCATGCAGAGGGCTCTTAATATGGCCCGTTTATTGGAGTTGCCGCTGGAAGTTCTCCATGTGGTCCAACTGCGGAAAGCCGGGTACTTCGCCTTTATCGACCGGCACCTGAAGGAGGATCAGGAGGTCTATGCCGAAAATGTGCTTAAAGAAGCGGTGCAGCGGGGCGAGAAAGTCGGAGTAGAAGTTCACACCCATCTGCTGGAAGGAGAAAAAGATCCTTCCGGTGCTATCATCGACTTTCTGGACCAGGCCAGGGGAGTGAAATTCCTGGTGTTGGGCACCCATGGCCATGGCTTTATGGGCCGGCATCTCCTGGGCTCCACCACCGAGCGGGTGGTCCGGGAAGTGGCCCGCCGCGCCCTGCCGGTGCCCGTGCTGGTAGTGCCGTTCACCAAGGCGCCGGAAGGCGAAGCAGGCGGCCCCCCACAAGTACCTTCATATTAGCCTGAATGTCGCTTCAGATAGAAGCAAGAGGAGCCGGGGAATTATCCCCGGCTCCTCTGGTTTTTCCAGGCCTGGTGTGAATCTACGGCAAACTCAGCATCTTGTGATAGATCACCTGAAAAGCGTCTGGCCGCACCGTAATAAATCCGGAAAACGGCGTGTTGATATCGTAAATAAAAAACAGGCACGTCAAGACCATAAATATGACCATGAACTCAAAGATCAGGGATACAGCCGTTGGCTGCCGATTCAAGAGGAATAATCCGAAAACTACCGATCCAAAGCCAAAGAAAAGAATAATCCAGACCGTGGGATAGAGATTGCCTTTCACCGTGGTGGCACGGGAAAGGCGCTGCCGGCCGGCTTCCGCAAGACTATTAAAAATTGCCCGGAGTTTGTCCGAATCGCCACTGAGTGCAAAATATTTTTCCCAGACCTCATCGAAACGCTGACTGGCTGCCTGGCTCATGGAATCCTTTTCCATTTGCGGCCATTCGTTTTCGAGCACCGTCTTGACATAGGATTGCAGGGACTGGCGAAAGGCCTCGGATTGGGGCAGACTTCGGGCAGCATAGTGGGCCACCATGAGGCCGTCGGCCTCCCGGTTGACATTTACTTGGGTAGTGAGGAACGTCGACCACAAAGTGACAATGGAAAAGCCGATGAAAAAGGCGTAAAGGGTGGTAAAAAAACTAAATATAGAGGTGTGCAGAGGGTCTTTTTGCAGGTGCTGGCCGAACCACCGGCGAATCAGGAGTAACCCCCCGGAAACCAACACACTGATGAAGAAGATCAAGCATAATAGGAGTAAGGTCGTACTCACCGAATCAGTCTCCTGGGGAGCAGCAGGTTCTCAATCATATCTTTTTCGAGCCCTGGATATCTAGAGCGTCAGGCTAATCCGGTCAGACGCAAGCGCCAGGTTGCCCCCAGCCGAAGCCTGCGCCTGCCGGAGAAATCCTCTGATGGTTACTGATTGGGGTTTTGCACCACACAGTACTGTAGCTGCGACCCTTGATAACACGGCTGCAGGTATTGGCCGTCGGACATATAATACGTCTGGTTATTGATCACCACCGGTTGGGAATTTTGGGGGAGTGACCTCACCACCGCTCCCAGGGTCAGCCCGGTGGCCAGACCGGCTGCTGCGCCCCAGCCGGGTCCCCAACCCGGACCATAACCCGGGCCGCCATAACCACCCCAGCCATGTTCGACGTTGACGTTCCGGTTGTAGTTCCTATTGACGTTAACGTTTCTTTGATCTCCGTGGTCCCCATGGTCTCCATGGTCCCCGTGGTTCCCATGATCTCCATGATTGCCATGGTCCCCGTGGTGTCCGCCTCCGCCGCCGTGCTCGCCGTGTCCGCCACCGCCCCGGAAGCCGCCGCCCCCAAAGGCGCCGTGGTGTCCGCCACCGCCATGCATGCCGCTATGACCGCCACCGTGGCCGCCACGGTGGCCGCCACCACCACCCCGGGCCAGGGCGCCGGTGGGGTATAAAGGCGAGGCGATGAGCAGGGCCACAACCGACACGATCGCCAGCCAGCCATACAGGTTCGGTCTTTTCATGGTTTCTCTCCTTGCTTGGTGCTCCGGGGTGTGGGCTTGGGCTCTGCGGCTTTGGCTGGAGGCAAAAAGTCGATCTGCTGGGACCCGGTTGGCGGCACAAAGGTGAACATGTTGGCAGGCAGTTGCGGAGACAGGTTCCAGTCGGTCAGATGGGCCGTCCATTGAGGTTCACCCAGAAGCTTCTTTTGGTTAATCAGGAGCTTGCGGGGTAGAGGTTTACCGTTGGCTTCGATCCAGATTTGCCACTGCATATCCTCCTGATCGAAGGCCAAATGATGGCAAAGCACTCCGCGCACCCGATGCAGTCCGACATAAAGGGTGTGGGTGACGTTTTTCATCATCAGGTCGTAGGCGTTGGTGCAGACGAGATCGGCCAGCGCCACCTGGAGGCCAAAATTACGGTAGGCCTTGGACAGGGCCTCATCAATGGTGGGTGGCATAGGGGCGATGGCATAGAGGTTATGGTCCTTGTTGTAAAGGGTTAGGGTCAGGCCGTCATAGAAGACCTCCTGGTTTTCCAGATCGCCCTGGCCGTCGATCCTGATTTTATCGGGCCGCCGCACCGCCACCTTGAGGTCCAAGGAATATTGCAGTTTTTTCCTGCCGCTATAGACCTGGTCATCGGTGACTTCAGCCCGGAAAGAAAACTGTCTCTGGGATTTAAGGAAATTGGTCATATCCCGAAGGATTTTGTCCGGATCAGGCGGCGCCGGGGCCTGCGCCGCGCCTTTGGCCGCGGCACCCCCGGTAGTCCCGCCGGCCCAGCCGGGCAGAAACAGGAGGAGGATGGCGATGAGGGTTAGGGTTCGGGGCTTTATTCCACGCATAGGATTCCTCTCCTTAAAAAGTTTTAGGCGCGACCTGAGTTCAGCGCGTCCCCGTGGTCTTAGGTCTCAGCCTGACAGGAAGTTCGCCAGGCTTATGCGGCGAGGCGTTGCTTGTCTGTTAAGCTATACATAGCGTCATAAATAATTTGACCTATTTATCTTCTGCGCCCTCAGTGTCTCTGCGGTTAATCATTTTTCGCCGCAGAGGCGCAGAGAACGCAAAGGGCGTTTATGTTCAATTACTTAGGTCATTGCGGATAAAATCCCTGCCGATGACTGCTAAACCACCATCCGGGAGAGGTCTTAAAACGTCGAGGCCAGGGGTTGAACCTGCCCCGCATGGAGGTAATACTTGGCGACCATGACCTCCAAGCGCCCGGCGTCCACCGCTTTCCGGATAACGGGGCTGATCCGGAGCAAGGTCGCTTCCAGTAATTTGAGATGGAGGTCGGTGGCGGCTTCTACCAGGTCTTCGCCGTGGTTGCCGTTCTGGCGAGCCTGGGCCACCGCGGGTGCGATCTGTTCCACAATGGCCACGATATGGTCGTGGGCCGCCTCGGGATGCTCTACCGCCGCGGTAACCGCGCCGCAGCACTCATGGCCCTTGATAACGAGAAGGGGCACGTGGAGATGCGCCACTGCGTACTCCAGACTGCCGATGCTTGTGGGGTCCAGCACCAGACCAGCGGTGCGCACCACGAAGAGATCTCCCAGGCTCTGATCAAAGATGATCTCCGCGGGCACCCGTGAATCGGAGCAGCAAAGTATCGCGGCTTCCGGCTGCTGGCCTAGCGTCAAAGTGCGCCGCAAGTCCATGAGATTTCGCCCTTGGAAGAGCCCCTGGACAAACCGAAAGTTGCCTTCCATTAACTTTTGCCAGACTTGTCGGCCAGTGATACCTCGCTCCCCGTGATTCATTAAGTGATCCTTTTTGCCTTGCTTTTGCGCCGGTCACCGTGAAGAGGTCACGAGACAGGCGAAACCACCGGTTAACTGCGGCTTACCAAGCCGCTCGCTTATTTCCCTCAGCATCCACCGCCGCGGAAAATAATCAAAATGACCACTACTGCTATGACGATTATCCATTCCATCAGAATTTTCCTTTTATAATTTCGCTTTTGCATACGGGCGGCCCAGGTGTCCGCCCGGTTAAGGCGTACTCAGGTGCGCCCCCACAAAAACAGGTCAAAATATTTCTGAGACGAGGAGGCTAGTTGCCCTCAAGCTGTTGTTTAAGGGCTTTGTTTTGCTGCACCATGTCCCGCCAGCGCATGGCCTTGTCAATGGCCAGGAGAATCTGCTCCTTGCGGAACGGCTTCGTAATATAATCAAAAGCCCCTTTGGCCATGGCCTCCTCCGCCGACTCGAGCGACCCGTAAGCGGTGATCACCATAACCAGAGCATTTTCATCTTGCTTTTTGGCCTGGGCCAACACCTCCAGGCCATCCATGCCCGGCATTTTGAGGTCCGTAAGAATCAGGTCAAAGGTTTCCTTTTCCAAGAGTTCGGACGCCTCGAGGGGATTGTTGGTGACCGTGACCTGATGGTCAGAATAGCCCTCAATGATCATTTTGAGCAGGGCTAACATATCCAATTCGTCATCGACGGCCAGAATCCGTCCCATCTTATAACCTCCTCGACTCGCCGCGTCGCCCTAAAGAGCACCGGTGCGGCCGCATCATCGGGGGTGCGAAGCGACAAAAACCCTCGTGCCCTGGGCAGTTCGGCCTCTCGCTTCAACCCGCTCAAATATGTTTCTCGGAAAAATCGCGGTAATGCTGCTCCACCGCATCCTCGGAGAGCATCACCATATCCAACTGCTTGGCAACCATCATCAGGCGGCCCAGAACTTCCAGCTTCTGCTCCAGGATGTCGGCATCATAGCCGTCGATGCGGGCCGTAATGGAATCCTCCTTGGGTTCCACCCGGAAATCCAGGTCCTCCAAAATCCTGGTCAGAAAGCTGACCCGGCGCATACGGCGCGGCAGCTCGGCGCCACCGCCATAAAAGGTGAAACTTACATAGCTCTCCCCCGGAGCGCCCAGAAAGGCCTCAATGGTGGCGAAATGAAAGCCCAACCGGTTGGACAGGTTCATATAATCATTGGTGATGATGGCAAAATTCTTTTCGTGCAGCCGCTCCTGGATGTTGGTGTTGGTAGCGGTGCTCATGACCACGGACATAAACCCGGCCAGGTCTACGGGTTTGGGCCCGGTCCAGCCCACGGCAGCCACCCCGCGCCAGTAGGCCAGCATGGGCCGGGACTGGAGATGCTCGGGCCGGACTTTGACCAGGTCCGCGGCCTCGGGGGCAAGCCCTCCGCCCAGGTCAATGATGTTCAGTTCCACCGGGATGGAGCTAACCAGGTGCCGGGCCCCGTCTTCATCCACCCGCGCTGTTGACACCTGGAAAAGCTCTTCCATGGCCTTTTCATGACCGAACCGGGTGATATCATGATAGGTCCGGCAAGCCTCGGGGCGAAAGTTTTCCCCTCGGGGGTCCAGGAGATTGAGGGGAATGATGTGCTTTAAAACCCGCTCCAGCACCTTGTAGGCCCGGGTCTGGCGCACCGCCTCATCGCCGCCCCGCAGCACCTTGAGCAGTTCCTCCACCCGGCCGGCGTAAATGTTGCCATAGTAGGCGTCCACGGTGACCACCTCACCGGGCGTGAGACGGGCGCCGGCCCCTTTGGCCCCAAAGATGGCGGGAATCCTGGCCTCCCGCAGCACCGTGGCCAGGTGGCTGGTGGCGCTCCCGGCCTCACTGATCATGGCCGCCACCCGGCCCACTACCACGGCGTATTCCGGCAAGGCCCGGGGAGTTACCAGCACCGCATCCTGGGGGATGTTATCCAGAGCCTCGCCTTGGAGCAGATAGACCGGGCCCGCGGCCGCGCCCCGGGAGGCGATGATGCCATCGGCCAGAAGCACCTCGGCCCCCTTGATCTGGGGCGGCAGGTAGTCGGCCTTGAGCTGACGGCTGACCCGCAAGGGCCGGGCTTGCAGCAGGTAAAACCTACCCTGGGCATCGAGAGCCCATTCAATATCCTGGGGCGGACCAAAGTGCTCCTTGACCCGGTCACCCAGCGCGGCCAGTTCCAGGGCCTGGTCTTCCCCCAGACAAGCCCCCTGAAGTTCCTCCGGGGTGATCACATCTTTAATCCCGCCTTCCGGCGCGGCAACGTGCATGTGGGACTTATCGCCCACGTGGAGGCCCGCAATCCCGCCTGCCTCAATCCGATAGACGTCCGGCTCCACCACGCCGCCCACCGCCAGAGAACCCAGCCCGCAGACGGCATTGATAATAGCGCCCTCCCCGCCCCGGGGATCATCGGTATAGAGCACCCCTGCAGTCTTGGCCGGCACCATCTCCATGACCAGGACCCCCATGGCCAGTTCCTGGTAGGAAAAACCGCTGGTATGGCAATAGTACAAGGCCCGAGGGGTGAACTGGGACGCAATAACTTCCTTATAACGGTGTTCCACCAGATCCCGAGGAACATTGAGTACGCTTTCGAATTGCCCGGCAAAACTGAAGAAGCTATCTTCCTGGAGAGCGGAGCTGCGCACCGCCACCCGGGGCGCAGTCAGCTCCACCAGGCGCTCCTGGATAGCCCGGGAAAGCTCCGGCGGCAACGGCTGCTCCATAATTTCTTTGCGGATCTCATCTCCTGCCTCCCGCAGGCTTTCCAAGTCGCGGATATGGGAATGGGTAATGGCCTTTCGGATAAACTCCACCAAGTGGCCGGTTTCGAAAAAGAGCTTCTGGGCATAGGCGCTGATTCCGAAACCCACGGGGACCCGCAACCCCAGGCGGGTGAGTTCGCCCAATTTCTCGGCTTTGCCCCCACAAAAAAAACCTTCCCGCACCTCTCCCAGGGGCAGCGCCAGGGGAACCGGCTTCAAGGTGGGTCCGGCCAGCTCTTCCGCCACCAGATGGGCCACCCGTTGGCGAGCGGCGTCCAAGGCGCTATAACGGCCTCCGGCCATGGCATTCAGAGACTCCACCATTACCTCAATCTCATGGCCCAGCCGGTCACAGGCCTGTCGGACGTAGTACATGTCAAACAGGAATCCCTCGTCCATTTTGACCTGGAGGTCGGCGACGGTGGTTAAAATGGCGCTGTTTGCTCCGAGGAGGCGCTTATACTGCAGATACCGTTCAAGGAGGGCGGGCGGAGGACCCAAAGAGGCGGGGTAGGACCGCGGCCGGCCCCTGCGGGTGAACCATTTCTTGAGCTTCTGCAAAGCCGCGGTCACCGAATTTTCCTTTGAGAACGGAACATTTCCCCCCGATTATAGAATAAACCGGGGTGGTCCTCAACTGAAAATACATTTTCCCCCTTATGGACGAGGCACCTGGCTGGCATAAGACCGGCCTTCACCCCACCTTCCGACACGGTAAGATGTAAAAAACCTATCAGATCTCTCATCAGGGAGGATTTAAGAAATAATTAATTGACTTCTCCGGGGTTTTGCGATTTCATGGGCTAATTTTAGAGTGATTCAGCGATCCAATTTTGCTGCTCGGGAGGTCGACCGTGCCTCAATGCCCCCATTGTCAGAATCCGTATGAACCTGGACAGCGTTATTGCAGCACCTGCGGCAGTTTCCTGCTGCATCCGGAAGAGGGGGATACCTTTTGCCCTCAATGCGGGGTGCGCGTCTCGCCTCGCCAGGAATTTTGCCACGAGTGTGACGCTCCCTTGAAAGGGGCTCAGGCCGCACTCGATGTCTTGGGACCCGAACAGGAACCCATGCTGCCGCCGAAGGCGCCCTCCCCTGCCCCGGCTCCATCCGGCGGGACGCCAACCTGGCTCATCGGCCTGTTGGTGGGCACGGGCGTAGTTATCATCATCTTGCTGATCTTGCTCTTCAGCCGAGACACATCACCCCCGCCCGCGCCGCCGCCGGTCCCCAAAGCCGAAGCCCCGGCTCCCGCCCCTGCGGTCCCGGCCCCTGCTGCGCCTGCGGTCCCGGCCCCCGAACAGGCTCCTGCCGCCGCGCCGGAACTCAAAGAGCAGATGCAAAAAGTGCTCTCGACCTTGCGGGAAGCCCAGATGCGCAAGGATATCGTCCAGTTTATGAGCGTCTACTCCGTTACCTATCCTCAGTTGGACGCTAAACGGGCCGAGACGTTGAAAGCCTGGGAAAATTTTGATTTTACCAACCTGGTATTTACCGTTGACAAGGTGCAGCCTCTGGACCCTGATAACGCCCTAGCCTGGGTCACGTGGTACATTGACACCAGGAATCGGCGCAACCAAGAACTGACCAGCTATACCCAAACCTATCAGGTGCGGTTTGCCAAAGAGATGGGAAATTGGCGCATCCGCTCCCTTGAAGAGGCGGAACAATAGGAGGAAGCATGAGATTTGCCCGCATCGTGCCCGGATTATTACTCGGCATGTTAGCCTTAGCCCTGCTCTCCGGATGTCAGCCACCCGTCACCACCGGCGGTTATCCGGTGTCTCCCACTTACAACTACGTGGTTCCCACCGTGACCTACTTACGGGATTGCCCGGGCTATGACTGCGGCATTGTCACAGAGGTCTACAGCGGCGATCGGGTGGTCGTCCTGGACCGCAATGATTTCGGGTGGGTCCGGGTGCAGTTGGACCGCACCGGCGGCATCGGCTGGATTTCCAGCGATCTGCTGAGTTACGGTCCGGTACCGGCGTCTTTCTATGTTTCCCTGAGAAACGTGTACCTGCGCAATTGCGCCGATTATAACTGCACCGCCCTGGAGCTGCTCCACCGGGGTGACCGGGTGGATAGACTCGACCAGGACAGCCGCGGCTGGTGGCGGGTCAGGTCTTTCCGCTCCGGCACGACGGGCTGGCTTCCGGCCGCGGCGCTGTCCATCCGGTCGGGACCGCCCTATTACTATGTGAACGTCAATAGCCTGGCCCTGCGCGCCGGACCCAGTACCGGCAACCGGGTTCTCACCACCCTGGGGTTCAACCAACAGGTGGAGGTGCTGGGTTCCGGCCCCGGCGGCTGGCTGCAAGTCCGGGATTCCCGGACCAATACCATCGGCTGGGCTTACGGCCGCTACCTGGAATCCTTGCCGGTGAGCTACCCGCGCTCGGCGCCCAGCCAACCCGCCCGGAAACCCGCGCCCCAACCGGAAAAGCCTAAGACTCACACCCCACCCAAGGCCATGTAATACCGTTTTCTATTTTCGGTTTTAAGATCAAGAATACTCAAGATAAGAAAGGCTGGTTGAGCCGCAGGTTCAACCAGCCTTTTATGTGAGGTTGCAATCAATAATAAGAGAATATTTTATGTCATTCTGAACAGAGCGTAGCGGAGTGAAGAATCTCTGTTGCTTTAAAAGATAGATTCTTCGCTACACTCAGAATGACAAAGAATTGTCTCTTAACTTTTGGAATTCCCTGAAGGGACTGCGGCTAGGGTTTTGGGGGATTTTTTGTAAATGCAAGGGCCTTTTCCCTTAGCCCTCTCCCCAAAGCATTATTTCTCCCCGCCCCGAATCCGATTAATAAGGTCCGAGACTGAGGTGGGCTCGGTGATGGGGACCAAGGAGACCTGGCCGCCGTAGCCTGTGACGACTTCGCGGCCGGCGACCTGTTCTTCGGGGTAATTGCTGCCCTTGGTAAGGACATCGGGCTTGAGCGCTGCCAGGAGTTCCGGCAATTGGGCGCTGTCAAAGAGAGTGACGTAATCCACCGCGGTAAGAGCTGCCAGGATGCGGAGCCGCTGGGCCTCTCCGATGACCGGCCGGCCCTCCCCTTTCACCTGCCGCACTGAGGCGTCCGAATCCACCGCCACCACCAAGATGTCTCCCAGACGCCGGGAAGCCTCCAGAAACTCGATATGGCCGCCGTGGAGCAGGTCGAAACAGCCGTTGGTAAATACCACTTTCTTGCCCTGGGCCTGGAGTTGGGACACCAGCAGGCGCAGTTCGGAGAGCGGCCTGATTTTCTCTTCCAGCCGGGTCCCACCCTGGCCCAACTCCTGAGCCAGTTCGGCCCGGAAGATGGGGGCGGTGCCCACCTTACCCACCACCACCCCGGCCGCGACGTTGGCCAGGGCGGCCGAAAGAATCGGGTCACCCCATTGGGCCAAACCCAGGGCCATGAGTGCGGCCACCGTGTCGCCGGCGCCGGAGACGTCAAACACTTCCCGGGCCCGGGTGGGGATATGCAGCGCCGGTCCGCCGCCTGCAAACAGGAGCATGCCATCCGCCCCCAAGGTGATGAGCAGGTATTTCAGGGCGAGACCCTCGCGCAGCCGGGCCCCGGCGGTCACCAGGTCATCCCACGCGAATAGGGAAGCGCCCGCAGCCAGTTCCATTTCCTTGCGGTTGGGGGTGATCACCGTGGCCCCGGCATACAAGGAGAAGTCGGCGCCCTTGGGGTCAACCACCACCGGATAGCCTAGCCTGCGCCCTTGGGCAATGAGTTCCTGCAAGACCGGCGGGGTGAGCACCCCTTTGGCATAATCGGACAGGACCAGGGCGTGAAGCCCCGGCAGACGGGCGCTTAAAAACTCCCGGGCGGCCTGCTCGAAGGCTAAAGGGGCCGGAGTGCGGGTTTCCCGATCAATGCGCACTACTTGCTGGGAGGCGCCCAGGACCCTGGTTTTCCGGGAAGTGCGCCGCCCGGCGTCCGTAAACAGGCCCTCTACGCCCACCCCCAGCCGAAGCATCTCCTGCTTCAGCAAGCGGCCGGGATTGTCATCGCCCACCAGACCCAAGACCTCAACCTGGGCGCCCAGGGCCACCAGGTTGTTGACCACATTGCCGGCGCCACCCAGGGTGTGGGTTTCCCGCTCCACCTCCACCACCGCTACCGGAGCCTCGGGGGAGATGCGCTCCACTTTCCCCCAAAGATACTCATCCAGCATGAAGTCCCCGGCCACCAGCACCTTAAGGCTTGAAAAGCCTTCCAGGTCCACCTGGCGGAGACGCTCGGCTAGGATTTCGGACTTATGCTGCGATTCGGGAGGCATGGCTCAGTTCCTTCCCACCCGCTCAGGTCAGGCGGCCGTCCCCGGCCGCCGCCATGAAATACGCCGGGTGAGAGGCGGGCGGGGACGCCCGCCCTACCGACTACGATTCGACTTCTTGGCCGATATGGAAATATTTGAAACCCAAATTGGCCAATTTGACCGGATTGTACAGGTTGCGGCCGTCAAAGATCACCGAGGCCTTCATCAAGGAGCGCATCCGCTCGAAATCGGGCTCCCGGAATTTAGACCATTCAGTGCAGATAATCAGGGCGTCCGCGCCTTCAAGGGCCTCGTAGGTAGAGGACGCATAGGACACATCCTTGTTGTCCCCCAAGTATTGCCGGGTGGCGGCCATGGCTTCCGGGTCGTAAGCCTGAACTCGGGCGCCCGCTTCCAACAGACGGGCCATGATCGTCAGCGCCGGGGCCTCTCGAATGTCGTCCGTCTGAGGCTTGAAGGACAGCCCCCAGATGGCGAAAACTTTTCCTTTGAGATCCTCTCTAAAGTGGGTGCGAATGACGTCCACAAAGATCCGCCGTTGATCCTGGTTGATATCCTCCGCGGCCTCTAACAGCCGCGGGGTATAATCATAGGCCCGGGCCGTATGGATCAAGGCCTGCATATCCTTGGGAAAACAAGAACCGCCGTATCCCAGTCCGGGAAAAAGAAAGAGGGCGCCGATGCGGGGGTCAGACCCAATCCCCTGCCTTACCTTGGCGATATTGGCGCCGGTGCGGCTGCAGATATTGGCCAACTCATTGATAAAGGAAATTTTGGTGGCCAGGAAGGCGTTGGCGGCGTACTTGGTAAGCTCGGCGCTCACCACATCCATGATGATGATGGGCCGGTTGGTACGCGTAAACGAAGCGTACAACTCTTTCATTAACTCAGCCACCCGCACCTCGTCGCATCCCACCACGACCCGGTCCGGCTTCATGCAATCATCAATCGCAGTGCCTTCCTTGAGGAACTCCGGGTTGGAAACCACGTCGAATTCAAAGACTTCGCCTCTGGCCTGCAATTCTGCCTGGATGACCTGGCGTACCTGACGGGCCGTGCCAACGGGCACCGTGGATTTGTCCACGATCACCTTGTAGCCGTTCATATGGCGGCCGATCTCTTTGGCTACCTGGAGCACCATGGACAGGTCGGCGGAGCCGTCTTTGTCCTGGGGTGTCCCCACCGCAATGAAACAGACCAGGCTTTTTTGAATCGCCGGCCCTAACTCGGTCGTGAAAAACAAACGGTGTTCCTGATAATTACGCTTGACGTAAGCCTCCAGACCCGGCTCATAGATGGGAATGCGGCCCTGTTCCAAGGCTTCAATCTTGGCTGCATCCGTATCCACACAGATAACTTCATTGCCCATTTCGGCAAAGCAGGCTCCGGTCACCAGACCCACATAGCCTGTGCCGATTATTGCCAGTTTCATGAATTAATAACCTCCTCGATGGTGTGCTTCTGGTTCGGCTTAAAACAGATCAGGACCTTCCTGGTTCTTACTTTCATTGGGGAACCGCACCGGCGAGCGCTTCATCTTCTCTCCCAACCCCGGAATGAATACGGTGAAACCAATCCTCTGATCATTCGGCCGGTCGGTGTACGACAGGACTACCCCCCAACACTGGCGTTGCAAGACCACGCCATAGCGTTTCTCCAGTTGGTTGTTGGTCGCAAAGGTGTGACCATACGTGAGCCAGGTTTTCACAGAACTGAGCAGGTTGAGATAGGTCTCGACATTGATTTGTTTGGCGAAGTTCCTGACAAAAATATAATTAGCGCTCACATAATTCTGACTCTTCTGGTCCAAAAAGGTTACCTTGAAATCCGCCCGGTCAAAGCTTTTTTCGTATGGATTGAGGCCTATATTGCTCCCCAAGGCGACTTGTTGCACGGGGTAGAACTGCATTTCCCCCCAAAAGTCGGAAAAGCGCTGGTGAAATACGGGATTACCGTCCAAGCCCATGCCGGTCCTGTCAAAAAAGGCGCTCTGGCTCAGACGGAGCCAGAACGTATCCCGCACCATGGCCTGACCTTGCTGGTTCTGACTGCGCCACAGGAAGTTGTTGGTAATCCCATAAGTTAAAGCGTTGACCCCGCCGATGGGATCTTCCCCATCCCGGATCGGCAAGTTGCGGTCGGCCTGGGCCAGCCAGCCCTGGTCAAACGGATCGAAGTCGGGATAGCGCTTGGGGTTATACCTGGGGATATTCCAATAAGTCACATCGGGACGCAGAATATGTCTGAAAAAATGGCTAGACCCTTCGCCCCGGCCATAATCCTTATCCCAGGCCCCGGACAGAGCCACTTTGGAATCGTATAAATTGCGTGGGATGTATTGCTCCGGCGGGCCATCGGGAACGCTGTGATCCACCCGAAACAGAGTCTCCCGGAACCCCACCCGGGAACTGAACGATATACCCGGCAACGGTTGACCCTGCAGCCAGAGCTGAGGATGCACCTCCGTTCGGTCCCCGGTCATGCCATGGTTCTGATAAAAGTAATTATACGTGGAGTTCAGGCCAAAATAAAGCGGCAGACCGCCCAGGCGCAGCGGCACTGAATTGAACGACACTCCCGGCACCCGGTTGAACAGGTTGGGGTCGTTGTTGACCAGTTTCTCATAGTACTGGGTATAGAGGGTGAAATTGGCCACAGAGAAGTTGCGGGCCAGCAAGAAGCTGGAAACCCGGGTATTTACCTCCTGTTGCTCCAGATCCCGGCCAAACTCCATGAGCAAGTCCCGGGAATAGCGGTTTAGGCCCATATAGCCGAAATTGAAGTCGGCGAGGTAATTGGAATCGCTTACCCGGTCCAGGGTCCCCCTGGCCTCCCATTCTCCTATGGGCTGGTTGACCATGCCCGAAGCCCAGTAACGCCGGTTGGTGGTGCCGTTTTCATTGTAGGGCGCATAGCTGTCATTAATATAGAAGAACCGGAAATTGGCCGCGGCCTCGTTATGTCCCCGGCTGCGGAATTCCGCTCCCTGCATGTACCCCCGGTTCGAGAGCACGGTCTGGTAAAGCATGACGTCAGCGTAGTTGTTGATGGCCCAATAAAAGGGGGCTTCCACCACCGAACCGCCCGCCCGGTGCTGCCCAAAGGAAGGAATCAAGAAGCCGCTTTGCCGGCTCGTCATCACGGGCAGGACGGCCACCGGCAAGTAGAGCACCGGAATCCCGGCCAGGCGCATCAAGCCGTTCCGGCCCGCAGCATACCCCTCCAGGACCACGGAGAGTTTGCTCGCCGAAAAGCTCCACACGGGTTGGTCGGCATCGCAGGTGGTGACCTTAGCCTCCTCCGCGTAATAGGTATTTTCGCCGGTCTTGCGCATCAGGGGGCTATCCACATGAAAGTGGTTCTTGGCCAGAAAGAGGCGCGCCCCCTGCATTTCGCCACAACGCGTCGCCAGGTTGAACTGGCCCTCCTGGCCAGTAAAGATATCTTCTCCCAGGACCAGGACCACATTGCCCTTGACCCGGGCGATTTTCGTGGTCTCATTGACCTCCACCTGTTCCGCGTTTATCCGCCGGTCGCCCTGGCGGATCTCGACGCGGCCTTCAGCGGTATAGATATGGTTGGCGGCATCGTAGGTAAGTTTTTCGGCGCGGATGCTCCATGGCCCTCCCTGGAAGCGTTCCTGCTTAAACATCTCCATCTCCATGACCGCACCGGCGCTCCCCGCGCTGAGCAGGAAGATCAACAATCCAAAGGCCAGGATCCGAATCCGATATCGCATTACCGCTAACTCCCAGGGGTCTCTTCCAAAATTTTTGCATCATACCACAGGCCATCCCCTCTTTCAAGGAAGCCACAGCTTTCCAGTTCAAACTGCACCAGTCTTTTTGCCCCAAAAAACCTCTTATCCCTCAAGCGTCAAAGGCTAATGATAACCATTCAGGAAGTGTTGATTTTTATGGAGCCGGCTATATTTTGGGATCGGGGGGCCCGGGGTAATTTCAGGTTAGGGGAAGATTTTTAACCCGGCGGTCAACCCTTGCGCCTAAAGATAAGTTGGCATATTATAGCCATAACGCCCGGATTGACGTTGCCATTGGGGAGTTCAGCGCCCGTCGTGTCCAAAGGCCACGGCATTGCCGGCAAAAGAGTTCCGGCCTTTTGCGCATATGGCCGATATACTAATGAAACGGCAGCGTCCTCCAAATGTCCCAGAGCCCCCGTAGCTCAGTTATGGATAGAGCAATGGATTCCTAATCCATGTGCCGCTGGTTCGAGTCCAGTCGGGGGCACCAAAAATAGGCAATAAGTAAAAGAGGTTATCCATTTCCGGTTAACCTCTTTTTGCTTTCACACTGGCCAGGGATAACCCAGGGTGCGAAAAATTACCTCTCGTGGTTCTCGGCAATCGTCTGTCCTCTAGCTCCGATGGTTGAAAATTAACTAAAGATATAAGCCTTTTTAAGAACAGAGGCTGGAAAAAAAAACGGTAAGTATTATTATAACGAAGAAGTGAAGAAACCTTTTTCGCCATTTCAGAGAGGGAGAGACGATGCAGTCCAAGAGCCCGGAAGAATTGCACCCGCCATGCGCTGCAGCATGCCCGGTAGGCACTGATGCCAGGCGCTATGTCGGCCTGATCTTCCAAGGCCGTTATGAAGAAGCTATGGAAGTGATCAAGGCTAACAATGTGATTGCTTCCGTCTGTGCTTATATATGTGCCCATCCATGCGAAGATGCCTGCCGGCGGCAATATGTGGAGGGTCCCCTGGCTATTCGCGCTTTAAAGCGCTTTGTCATGGACCATACCCGGGAATACCGGCGGAGCCGGTACAAGCGAGCCTCCCTGACCCGGCCCCAGCGCGTGGCCATTGTCGGCAGCGGCCCGGCCGGCCTGGCGGCCGCACGGGATTTGCTGCACCAGGGTTATCCCGTGACGCTGTTCGAACGGGAATCAGAGCCCGGGGGCATGCCCATGCAGGTGGTGCCCAAGTTTCGCCTCCCCAAAGCTGTGGTGTGGGAAGACCTGAAAGAATTGGAGGCCCTGGGAGCAGAGTTCCGCACCGGCCAGACCTGGGGGCAGGATTTTTCCCTCCAGGACTTAAAAGAACAGGGCTATGACGCCATTATGCTGGCCATCGGCTTGCAGAAGGGCCGAAGTCTGCCGGTTCCCGGGATGCACGCCGACGGGGTGCATCTGGCCCTTCCCTTTTTGCGCCAGGTGGCCCAGGGGCAAAAGCCGCCTCTGGGCCAGAAAGTGTTGGTTGTGGGGTGCGGCAACGTGGCCATGGATGCCGCCCGGGCCGTAAAACGGCTGGGGGCTCCGGAAGTGTTGATGATCTGCCTGGAAGCTCCCGGCCAGCTCTTTGCCTCGCCGGTGGAAACCGAGCGCACCAAGGACGAAGTGATCGACCTCATTTATCAATGGGCCCCCAAAGTGGTGCAGGCCGAGGGGGGACGGGTGCAGGGCATTGAATTGATGGCCTGTACGTCGCTTTTCGATGACCTGGGCCGGTTTGCCCCCACCTACGATGAGACTCGGACCCAGCGCCTGGAAGCCGATACGGTGATCTTTGCCATCGGGCAGGAGGCCGAACTGGACGCGGCGCTGCAAGAAGGGCTGGAATTGGCGGGACCAGGGTTGCGGGTGGATCGGCAGACCATGGCCACCTCGCTCCCCGGGGTTTTTGGGGCTGGGATATTTCTCGCAGGGGAAATCTTTACCGGGCCTACTCTGGCCGTGGCGGCCGCGGCCAGCGGCCGGAAGGCTGCCGGGGCCATCGACCATTTTCTCCGCAGCGGCCGGTACATCACCGTGTCGGAAGACTGTCCCCGGCCGAACCCGAGGTTGCCGAAGGAGCAGGCCTCCAGGATCTGCCGTGTCCCCACGCGCCCTCTCAAAGAGCGCCCGGTGGCGGACCGCCTCAAGGATTTTGACAGCGCCGAACTGGTCTATGAGGAACAAGATGCTCTGATCGAGGCCCGGCGCTGCCTGCACTGCGGCCGGGGGGCAGAGGTGATTGGCCACAAGTGTATCCGTTGCCTCACCTGCGTGCGATGTTGCCCCTTTTTGGTCCCGCATATGGAAAGTCAGGCGGTATTTCCCGAGGAAACCTGCATTGCCTGTGGCTTCTGCGCATCCCAGTGCCCGGCCTACGCCATCAATATCCGGCGCCTAGAGCCGCCGGCCATGCGCCAGCGAGTTGCGCACGTCTTGATCAATGGTCCCCGGGAGATAACCTACGCCTGTATGCGTGGCCTGACCAGCCGGGAGCAACTCAAGGCTCCGGACACGGTGTGGTGGGACTGCCTGAAGCTGCTTCAGCAGGAGGACCTCCTGGCTCCTTTTGAATTTGGAGCTACCGGTCTGGTCTTGCGCGAATGCAAGGAAGATTGCCGCCTGCAGACGGCCGCCTCCTGGCTCCAGCGGCTGGTCAGCCGCACCAATGAGATGCTGGTAACCGTGGGGCTCGGGGAGGGGGTACGTTTTGCCCCGGAGATCGACGCATCCGAAGGACCGGCCAAGGACCCAAAGGAAGGCTCGTGATAGAGATCATATTTATCCATAACATAGCTTCATAAAATACTTTGACATGTTTGTCTCTGCGTCTCTGCGGTTAATTAATTTTCACCGCAGAGACGCAGAGGACGCGGAGAACGCCCAAGACAGCCCGCCATAATTTTTTCGGTTCACCTCTTAAATTTTTTGTCCCTCCTCTTGACTTCATATAATTGCAGGTTATAATTTATACAAAATTGATATAGATTATGTTGGTACGGTATTTACTCTGGAGGAAGGTCATGAAATTTATGGATCATTGCCCGGCCGATGCCACGGCTGATTTAGTCTATCGCGCTTGTCCCATGCACCTTCTGGAGCCGATGGAATTAATGAAAGACCTGAAGCAGGGTCAGGTGTTGGAAATTTTGACCGACTATGACGGCGCCCTGGAAGACATCCCGGCTTGGTGCGCCAAAAACGGGCAAGAGTTTATGGGCATCTGCGAAGATGCCTGCGACGATTGCTATAAGCTCTACATTAAGAAGCTATCCTGAGGATGCGCCATGAAAAGAGCCTATATGGATCACGCGGCGGCCACGCCGGTTCGCCCCGAAGTTTTGGAAGCCATGTTGCCTTTCTTTGTCGAACGGTTTGGGAATCCTTCTGCCGTGTATGACCTCGGATCTGAAATCAAAGCGGTCATGGAAGAGCAGCGCGGCAAGGTGGCCCGGCTCATCGGCGCCCGCAATGAAGAGATTATCTTCACCTCCTCGGGTGCGGAAGCCAATAATCTGGCCATCAAAGGCATGGCCCTGGCTAATTTTCTGAAGCGAGGCAAACACCTGATCGTTTCGGGCATCGAACACCACTCGGTACTTAATTCGGCGAGGTTCCTGGAGAAGTTTTTCGATTTTGAAGTAACCTTTCTGCCCGTTGACCGGTACGGCCGGGTTGATCCGGAACGTCTTAAGAAGGCCCTCACCCCGGCCACGGTCATGGTTTCCATCGGCCACGGCAGTAACGAGATCGGCACCCTCCAGGATATCTCCGAGCTGGTGGCGGTGTGCCGGGCGGCAGGGGTCCCTTTTCACACTGATGCCGTGGCTACCGTGGGCCAGGTGCCGGTGGATGTAAAAGAGCTGGGCGTGGACCTGTTAACTATTTCAGGTCCGGCCCTGGGAGCGCCCAAAGGCATCGGGGCTTTGTATTTTCGCAACAAACTGCGGCTGGTGCCCCAGCTCAACGGCGGCATTCAAGAAAACGGCAGGCGGGGCGGCACCGAGAATATTCCCGGCATTGTGGGCTTCGGAAGGGCGGCGGAGCTAGCGTTTCAGGAATTGGATGAGAAAGCCGTCTACCTGGCGAAGCTGAGGGATCTTTTGGTCGCAGGAATCCTGCAGAATGTCCCCAACGTCTTTTATACCGGCCATCCGGATAATAGACTGCCAGGCCATGCCAGTTTCTGCTTCGAAGGCATTGAGGGTGAGGCCTTGGTTTTCAGGTTGAGTAGCCAGGGAATCTATGCCAATACCGGTTCGGCCTGCGCCTCCAAGGCCCTCAAGACCTCGCCGGTTTTGGGCGCCATCGGCATCAATCCGGAAGTGGCCCAGGGCTCCCTGGTATTTACCCTGAGTCGCTCTAACCGGGAGGAAGAGGTAAACCATGTCCTTTCGCACCTGCCCCTGGCAGTAGAAAATCTCCGGTCTTTCTCGCCGGTCTGGCGGAAGAAAATGGCCGCAGGAGCAGGAGCCTAAAAATGAAGCTCTCCACCAGAAGCCGCTATGGCACCCGTCTTATGGTAGATATGGCCCAGCATTATCATGATGGCCCCATTCACCTGGCCAACGTCGCCAAACGGCAAGGGATCTCCGTGAAATATCTGGAGCAAATCATCATTCCTTTGAAGAAGGCTCATTATATTCAAAGTGTGCGAGGCCCCAAAGGTGGTCATGCCCTGGCCAAGCCCCCGGAGGAAATTACGGTGGGGGAAATCGTGGCGTTACTGGAAGAGGGCGCGAGTTTCGCGGAGTGTTCAGACCATGACGACTCTTGTGAGCGTTCTTCAACCTGTTTGACGCGTCATCTTTGGAAAGAGGCGGCGCAAGCTATGTTTGACAAATTAAACGCCATTACCCTGGCCGATGTGATGGAAATGGGCGAACCCTGCCTTTCCGATCAAGGAGTCTAAAATGTATAGCGCAACCGTAATGGACCATTTCAACAATCCCCGTAATGCCGGGGTTATCGAAGATGCCGACGGGATTGGCGAGGTAGGCAACCCTGTCTGTGGCGATATGATGACTTTCTACATCAAGGTCAAGGACAACCGTTTGGAGGACGTAAAATTCCAGACCTTCGGCTGTGTGGCTGCGATTGCCGTATCCAGTATGGTGAGCGAGATGGCAAAAGGCAAGCACCTGGAGGAGGCCAAAAAGATTACCAATAAACTGGTGGCCGAAACCCTGGGCGGCCTGCCGCCGAACAAGCTGCATTGCTCCAATCTGGGAGCCGAGGCCTTGACGCTGGCCATTAACAATTATCAGGAGAAGAGCCATACAGCTCCCGAAAAATGAGGGCAATGGCCAAAACCGGCCAATCAGGCGATTCAGGAGCAGAATGAAGAGCTCCTCTTTCAAGGGCATTTGCGCCGGAAAAGAAACTTACTAAAAGACTTGATAAAAGATTCAAGAGGCATTATTTTATAAAAAAAATATTCAAGAAGGGTATAATAACTGACGAATTTAACTAACTAAGTCAATAGGATATATCTCCATTTCTTGCTTCACCGACAGGAGGCGGCATGGACGGCTACGGGGTGGTGAGATTCTTGGTGACGGGTATGATGCTGCTGGTCATAAGCGCTTGCGGCGAGTCCCCGATTAACGTAGAGGCCCTGAAATCCAAGCCCAAGGAATACGTAGGCTCGGATACCTGCAAACTCTGTCATCTGGAGCATTACGACTCCTGGAAGATGACCCTGCACAGCCGGATGATGCAGGACGCCCAGAAGAACCGGGACGCCATCGTCACTGAGATCGATCCTGCGGTAATCCGGGCTGATCTGGAAAAAATCAAAGCCAAGCTTAAGATTCCGGTGGACAAGTTTTATATTCCCAAGGTGGAAGACATCAAGTACACCGTCGGCAGCCAGTGGAAGCAGCGGTACCTGGTGGAAAAGGATGGAAACCTCGTCTTTGCCCCCATTCAATACAATCTGGAGTCCCACCGCTGGGTCAATTACAACGAAGACAAGTGGGAGAAAAAGCTCTGGTTTAATGACTGCGGCGGCTGCCATGCCACCGGAGTGAATTTAGAGAAGAAAACTTTTATTGAACCCGGCGTGAGCTGCGAGGCCTGTCACGGCAAGGGCTCCTGGCACGCGGCTCTCCCCAAGACCGCGGTCTTCGAGAAGCGGACCACCATCGTCAATCCGGCCAAACTCACCATGGGGGTGGCGGTGCAAATCTGCGGCTCCTGCCACAATCGGGGCAAGGCCACCAAGCAAAAAGGCGTCGAATGGGCCGTGGGTTATGAGCCGGGGAAAGCCCTGGAGGCTTATTTCAAATCCACCTCGTTTGCCGCGGGCGACGTCAAGCACTTGTATGCCAATGAGTTCTCCCAGGGCCACCACCAGCAGTATATTGACTGGTCCCTATCGATACACGCCAAAGAAGGGGTGACCTGCACTTCCTGCCATTACGTGCACCAGATCGGCATGCCGCCCACCCGGTCCCAAACAGTGAGCGCGGGCTCCAAGCAATGTCTCACCTGCCACGTGCAGATGAACAACAATCAGGCCCACTCCATTCATTCCTTTGCCAACTGCGTGGGCTGCCATATGCCCAAAATCGCCACCAGCGGGGAATCCGGCGATATCCACAGCCACGTGTTCGTGACCTTGTTGCCCAAAGATACCCTGGCCAATCCAGTGATCCCCAACTCCTGCCAGACCTGCCACAAGCATAAGAATCAGGATCTGAAGCAGTTGCAGGCAGCTTATGATGCCCTGACCGTGCTACCCAAACCGGTGGGACTGTCCCAGAAGGCGGTGGAGGTTCCAAAGGAGGTTCCCAAGAAGGCAGAGGCCCCGGCACCAGCTCCGGCCCCCAAAGCAGAGGCTCCCAAACCACCGGCTGAGGCCCCCAAGGCGCCTCCCAAAGAAGGCGAAAAGAAATAAGGAGACGGCTATGCACCTCCGGAGGCTGCTCCCGAAAGCCGTTCTCCAGGTTACCTTGGGACTGCTGGGGGTCCTGATACTGTGGCCCTCAGCAGCCCCGGCCCAGGAAGAGGTGACCTCGCCCATCCGCCGGTACAAAGATAAGGAACTCAGCACCGGCTACTACGAGGAACATGAGGTCAAACCCCGGCGCGTGCGCCCTTATGTAGGAGTGCCGGAAGTGCAGCGGCGCTACTCGCCCGTTACCCCCTACCGGCCCCGGGCGGCCATTGAGCCCGGTGTCCGCTCCCGCCTGGAAGACTCCCATGCCGGCATCCAGTTCTACGAACAGCGGCGGTGCGAGGAATGCCACGTGAACGAGGCCGGCCACAGCCACACCACCCGGGGCAACCTTACCTGCCGCCAGTGCCACGGCGCAGAACCCATCGCCGGCATCAACTTCTACTTTTCCCCCATGAACCCCATTCGGCGCCATGCCTACGTCTGCGCCAAGTGTCATGAAGGGGCCAATGTCTCTTTTGCCACCTTTAAGGTCCACGAGCCCAAGGCCAGTGACCCCGCCACTCGGAAGACCTTTGCGTCCCTGTATTACACCAACTGGTTCATGTACCTGTTGATCGTGGGCACCATGGTGTTCTTCGGCCTCCACACCCTGATCTGGGTGGGTAAAGAGTCTTACCACGCCATTCGCGAGAAAAGGAAGCCGGAGCCGGAGCCTAAACCTGAGATTGAGCTCGAGCCCGAGCCCGAGCCCAAGGCCGAATCCCCTCCCGAGAAGCCGGAACCCAAGGAGCCGGAAAATGAATAACCAGGTGCGGATTGTCCGGTTCAATATCTTTGACCGCCTCTTTCACGTCTTTATCATGGTGACCTTCCTGATCCAGGCGGTCACCGGCCTGGGGCGCCTGTTATATACCACTAACTGGGGCAAGGCCGTCGTCAACATTTTCGGTGGCTATGGCGGCGCCACCACGGTCCACAATACCGTGGGCATCCTGATGATTATCGGCTTTGTGATTCATATCGCCTATGTCCTGGCCAAGGTGGAATGGAAGACCTGGCACAAGAGCCTGTTTGATGCGGATTCACTGGTCCCACGGCCGGCGGACGTGGTCCACCTGGGACAGAAGATCCGCTGGTTCTTCGGGCTGGGGCCCCCTCCGGCTTTCGACCGCTGGACCTACTGGGAAAAGTTCGATTACTGGGCGGTCTTTTGGGGCCTACCGCTTCTGGCCATAACCGGCATACCACTCATGTATCCGCTGGCAGCCAGCCGTATCATGCCCGGCTGGGTCTTAAATGTTCTGGTTCTGCTCCACCGGGCCGAAGCCCTGCTGGCCATGCTTTATATTTTCATCATCCACTTTACCATCGGCCATTTGCGCCGGGGCATGTTTCCCATGAATGAGTGCATGTTTGCCGGCAGCGTGGAATTGGAGAAGGAGCGGGAGGAAAAACCGCTGTGGATCGCTCGGCTCCAAGAGGATGGGAGGCTGGAGGAGGCTATAGTCCCAGGGCCGCCGCAGTGGTACCGGATAGCATATTTTATCTTCGGTTACACAGCCCTGGCCGTCGGCCTGTATCTGCTGCTCAGCATTATCGTTTACCGCAACTACATCGAATGGCACTAAAAGCTATTTCAAATGGTTTTTTTGTTAACCAAATTTTTGCCATGCCGCTCCGGTTCTACAAATTCATGATTGACCTGCCCGGGAGGATAAAGGAGGGATTATGCCACTAACCCTCACAGGGCGAGAGATCTGGGCAGTTATTCACGGCATGATGCTGGGCTCGCTTTTTTTGTTGGCCTATGGGGGCGGTCTGGCCGAACTGATAAACTTGAGTTCCAAATGGTCCACCGAAGCCGGTATTAAAAAGCGGGTGCGCCGCTTGATTGTCGGTACCTGGTTTATGGCGGTGGTAGCCTGGCTCACGGTTATCATCGGCACCTGGATCGTCTATCCCATGTATCGAGCTAAACCTCCGGCAGGAGCCGACCTGAGCATGTTTCCCCGCTCGTTCCTGCTTTCCAAACCCGAGCTGGCGCAATGGCACAAATTTGGGATGGAGTGGAAGGAGCACGTGGCCTGGCTGGCGCCCATTCTGGCCACCACAGTGGCCTACATGGTGACCCGTTATGGCGCCAGGTTAGCCAAGGACGATCAGGTTCGTCGTGCCGTGATCGTCCTTTTCTCCATCGCCTTTTTCGCGGCTGCGGTCGCCGGTCTTTTTGGAGCCTTTATCAATAAAGCGGCCCCGATTCATTGAGCGGAGGAGCCTACCATGGCGAATCAGCAGTCGGAAACTAACGGCTCCATCGTCGCCGCGATGTTGGCGGCCGGCATCGGGTGCTTCTTTTTGGGGTTAACAACCTCGTTGGCGCAGGGCAGCAAGGCCATCGGCGGTCTGCTAAATTTTTACAACCCGGTTGGCCCCTTGGGCGGCAAAACCATAGTGACCTTGGTACTATGGTTGGTCGCCTGGGGAGTACTTGCCAGCAGATGGAAGGACCAGTCGGCAGACTTTGGCAAAATATATAGGGTGACCTTAATCCTGGTGGGCCTGGGACTATTGGGAACGTTTCCCTTGTTCTTTGACTTATTAGGTCATTAGTATTTCAGCAAACCTGGCCGACTTGGGGAAGACTGCCTAAGTTATCATCGCACCGCAAACTTTTAGGATGAAAAAGGCAGGGGCAGCACCGGGGCCACGTCCATCCACAACACGGTCGGCATCCTAATGATCATCGGCTTTGTGGAAAAGGAGCGGGAAGAAAAACCCCTGTGGATCGCCCGGCTCCAGGAGGAGGGGCGACTGGAAGATGCCATAGTCCCGGGACCGCCGCGCTGGTACCGGATCACCTATCTCGTCTTCGGTTACACGGCCCTGGGCGTTGGCCTTTACCTTCTTATAAATCTGCTTATTTATAAAAATTACATTGAATGGCATTGATGATAACGTGCCATAAACAGGAACTTATCGGATTCTTTACGAAAATTGCGTTATGGGCTGAATATAAAAGGTCTTAAGCTCACTGATAAGGTTTTCAAGAATAGTAGGTAGCTGTCATCCCACGTTCCCTGCTTTTCTGTCCCAAGGCATACACTTTTTCCCCGGAGGAAACCGTTAAAGATATCTGGTATCCTCGTTAATAAATACCCGGCTCGAAAAAAAGCTTAGTTTTGTACAAATTCTTGTAATCTTTGGTAACCATGATTATCGTAAACTCACAGTAAAAAAGCCAACCCCGTCGCAAGCTGGGGACGGAAAGCCATGAGGGCTTGCTAAGACAAAACCATGCAACCAAAGGAGGATAGCTATGAAATTCTTTCTAAGCGCATTCCTGACCCTGGCTGTCACAGTCCTGGGTCTGCCCTCTCAGGGCCTCACCCTCCCTATCACCTACACAGCGAATCTAGACGGCCCGAGCGAATCTCCGCCCAACGCATCGCCCGGAACCGGCTTCACCACGGTCATCTTCGATTCCGCTGCCCACACCCTGGAGATCCATGCAACCTTCAGTGATTTGATCGGACCTACGACCGCGGCGCACATCCATGCCGCTACGGACTCACCGTTTACCGGTACCGCAGGAGTCGCTACCCAGACACCAACTTTCGCTGGCTTCCCTCTGGGAGTGACGAGTGGGACTTACGAGCACACCTTTGACCTGACCCTGGCCTCGTCATGGAACCCCGCCTTCATTGCTGCCCAAGGAGGGACTCCGGCAGGCGCTGAAGCGTCGCTTGACGCTGCCTTAGCGGCTGGAAAGGCCTATTTTAACATTCATTCCACTTTCCGTCCTGGTGGTGAGATTCGCGGCTTTTTAGTGGTGCCCGCTCCAGCCACTCTCCTTCTCTTCGGCACTGGTTTAGCAGGCTTGGCAGGAACCCGACTCAGAAGGAAGAAACAATAGTCCACACAAGGCAGGGTCATTGTGACCCTGCCTATCCAACATCAATCGCCAATATTCGATCGCTGGCTATTGACTGTTCCGCGGCCGAGATCCTCGCTGCCATCTTCGTGTGACGTGACGACTCCAAACCCTGGGGAGCTTTTGAAGGCCCCGAAAGGGAATCCTAAAAAAACGGATTGGCTCCCGAATGACTCTTCCCGCCGGAACCTCAAGAACTGGGAACTTCAACCTTTGATTTGTTATCTGCGCTCTCGGATTTGTTATTTTTTTCAGTAGGAATTTCATCCTCTGATTTGTTATCTTTTTCAGGTTGTCCCTTCCTGAGCTCATTCAACACGTCTACGACTGAATTGTAAAGGTCAAAGCCAGCCCGGGTGTGAAGCCGGCTACCCTGAAGCACCTTCCGGAAATGCCCTTTGGCGTTGCAAATGCCCAGGACAATGCCTCGACTTTTAAGGTCGCCGTGAAGCTCATCCAGCATCTCGACGGCGTTCACATCCATATCTACAATGGCCTCGGCATTGACGAGGAAGAAGGTGACCTGGGGCCGGGCCGAATCGATCAGTTCCTGAACCCGGTGGGAGAAATGAGCGGCGTTAAAAAAGTAGAGCGGCCCGCCAAACCGGTAGATCATGAGACCCGGCACAATCGGCGGCCGGGTGATGGTTTCATGGGGCCGGGCCAGCCGGTGCAGGACGAGAATGATGGCGAAAACCACCGCCACCAAGATGCCGATCATGAGACCGGCGATCAGAACCGCGGCGGTGGTGGCAATGCTGAAGTAGGCCGAAGCCGGCCGCGTTCGCCACGCGGTTATAACTTCTTTAAAGCTGAAAAGCCTGATTCCCGCTACGACAATGATCGCCGAGAGCGCCACGATCGGGAGATGCTTGAGGATATCGGTGAAATAGAGCAAAAACAGGCCGAGCATGATGGCGGCGGAGAACCCCGCGAACTGGGTGCGCCCGCCGTATTGATCATTCACCACGGTGCGCGACTGACTGCCCCCGATCGCGAACCCTTGGCAAAAACCTGCCCCCACATTGGCCAGACCCAAAGCTATCAACTCCTGGTTGGGAGCTATCCGATACCGCCCTTTCATGGCAAAGGCCCGCACCGTGACCGCGCAGTCTATATAAGAGACGAGGGCCAGGCCCACGCTGAAGGGCAACAAATCCAGGATATCGGAGAACTTTATCTGTGGCAGCGTAGGATTCGGCAGTCCGGCGGGGACGGAACCGACGATCTTGATTCCCTGGTTTTCCAATCCCAACCACATTACCGCGACCGCGGCCAGACCCACCACGAGGACTGCCTCAGGCAGCTTGGGAATAAAGCGAAACAGGAACAATCCCAGGAGGCAGGCTGCCCCCATATATAAGGTGAGTGGGTGATACGTGAAGATCTTGGTGCCCAATTCCCAAATCTGCAGGAAAAAACCTTCCTGTTTGAGTTCAATCCCGGAAATTTTTCCCACTTGACTTAAGATGATGATCAGGGCCATGCCGTTGAGAAATCCGATGACCACGGATTTAGGAATAAAGTCGGAAATGAACCCTATCCGGGCTATACCTCCGACCACCTGAATGACCCCTACCATGATGGCGAGCATCATGGCCAGGGCCAGGTAGCGGGCCGGGTCTGCACCTGCGGCGAATGTTGCCAGGGAGGAGGCCACCAGGATTGCCACCGTGGCCTCACAGTCAATAATAAGTTGGCGAGAGGTGCCGAAGAGGCCATAAACCGCCATGGCCAGCAGGGAGCCATAAAGGCCGTTAATAGGCTTAAGCCCGGCCATTTGAGAGTAGGCCAGCGCCGCGGGGATGGTCACCATGAAAATGATCAGACCGGCTAGCAGGTCGTTCGGCAAATAGCGCAGTTTATAATTCCGCAGCAGATCAAGTCGCAGCATGGCGGTGGCGCCGTCTGGCGTGGCGACCACCGTTTCGAACTTCTCAGTTCCCTCTCTGCTTTTTTTTCTTGGCATGCTCTCCACCCCTTGGCATTGCGGTCTTGACCTTATTTTATTAGCACTTTGCCGGGAAAAATCCAGCCTAACTTATTAATTTTTTAAAATTTTTTTTGTGCCTAATTGTAATGGGGAGGATAGCTGTGCTAGATGAGAGTGGCCAGCTACTTATGGAATTTTAAATATAAATCTGGGGCAGTTTACATAACGAATCTGATGATTAATTTTTAGAGGGACATCGCAGGCATCAAAGACCTGGCTTGGAATAGGCCACTGAACCGAAATTGACGGCACATCAGGTTGGTTATTATGTGGGATGGAATTAATTTATTTTCAATGTTCCTTACTGTAGCAGGTTTATGCCTGTTCGAATCAGTAACCAGTATCGATAATGCGGTTATAAACGCCGATGTTCTTGTAACAATGTCTCAGAGAGGCAGGCGCTGGTTCCTTCTTTGGGGGCTTCTCTTTGCCGTCGTCGTGGTTCGAGGAGTTCTGCCCTGGTTAATCGTCTGGATGGCTACTCCAGCGCTCGGCCCCATTGGCGCTCTCACCGCCACCTTCAGCAATGATCCGAGAGTTATAAAGGCAATTAAAGATTCATCTCCAATATTGCTGGCCGGTGGGGGAACATTTTTGATTTTTCTTTTTTTTAATTGGCTGTTCATGGAGCCGAAAAAGTATGGCCTTAAGGGAGAACGTTTCATTCATGCGCAAGGGATCTGGTTCTATGCGGTAGTTTCAATAATTCTCACTCTCATTGTTTGGTTTGCGCTCAAAATTAATCCTTTCATGGCCTTTGGAGCAGTGGTGGGATCAAGCGCCTTTTTTATCACGCATGGTTTTAAGCAAAATGCACAACAGCGTGAAGAACAGTTAGTTTCCGGAAAAGGGAACTTAACGGATATAAGTAAAATTTTATATCTTGAAGTCATTGACGCCACTTTTTCCATCGACGGTGTCCTGGGGGCCTTTGCTTTTACGCTTTCCGTGCCACTAATCCTGATCGGCAATGGTCTGGGCGCTTTAATCTTACGCCAACTGACGGTCGGAAATATTAAACGAATTAAAAAATACATTTACCTCAAAAACGGGGCCATGTACGCCATATTTTTCCTTGGAACCATCATGCTGTTAGACAGTTTCGGATTCCATATTCCCAGTTGGGTTTCGCCCATCATCACCTTCCTGGCAATTGGCTATTTCTTTATGCGATCCCGGAAGGTTTTGGTCGAATGCCCTAAGGCAAAAGAAAGGAAAAAGGGACCGGCCTCGGGCCAGACTTAATCCCGCGGTTGGATAACCTGTGAGGTCATTGGTTATGAATATGAATTTGAATGTGCTAGGCATTAACCTGAACTTGGACAAGGCGGTAGGCCAACTCGTTGACAAGCTAAGCGGCTGGGCCATCGCCACCATCAAGATGCTGCCTAACCTGGTGGTAGGCACCCTCCTTATAATAATTTTTTGGATCTTGAGCGCTTACGCGGCAAGATTAGCTAACCGGCTCATATTAAGGTTCACCGGTTACAGACACATTGCCAGACTTATGGCCAGGATGACCACCCTGGCCGTCATCACCCTGGGCGTAATCCTGGCCCTCGATGCCCTCAACCTGGATAAGGCCGTGGCTTCGATGCTGGCCGGCATCGGCATCCTGGGCGTGGCTCTCGGCTTCGCCGCCAAGGATCTCTTCGCCGATTTTATCGCGGGCATAGTCTTGCATTTCGAACATCCCTTCCGTCTGGGCGATCGGATCAAGAGCGGCGATATTTTGGGCTTCGTTGAGTCCGTGGAATTCCGCGCCACCATAATTCGCGGCAGACAGGGTGAGAGATTTACCGTCCCCAATAAGGACATATTGGGTAACGCGATCACCAATTACTACATTTCCGGGGACCGCCGGGTAGATTTATACATCGGCATCGATTACACGCCTGATCTCCAACAGGTTGAAGACCTGGCTCTGGAGGCGGTGAGAGCTTTGGACCCGCCGTTACGGAACCCCGACCGCCCGGTGGAATTTTTTTATGAAGAGGTGAAGGATACCACAGTCATTTTCAGGATTCGTTTCTGGATCAACGAACCCGATCAGCCGGTCTTTTTAAAGGCCAGAAGCGAGGCTATCAAGGCCATCAATGAGGCCTTTAAGGCCAAGGTAGTTATCAGGCCCTCCGCGGTTGTCACCCTGGATTTCGGGGTAACCGGAGGATCAACCTTGAGAGACCAACTCGAGGGCTTGACAATTCCCCTCTCCTTGCCGGAAACAACGCAAGCACAGAATAATAAAAGCTCCAAGATGGAGGATAAACAAGACAAGATAGATGCAAATTCCAAAACCAGGGAAAAGAAAAGCGGCAAGGAACAAGACAGTCGGGAGGAATAGTTCAGTAATGTCAGACAAAATCACGTTCTCTGCAATTTAATTCCGGCAAAGAGAGCCAGAAATGAAAACCATCGTCCTCATAGCGCTCAATGTGTCTTTATTGGGCTTTTTTATTTTTCTGCTCACCCGGCGGCACCTGCTTACCTATCATCATGACCGGCGCTTGTGGCTGACCTGGCTTTCCGTAGGTGTCATCACCTTAATGGATGAATGCACCTCGCCGTTTTTTGGGATTGCCGAGGCTTACCGCTTTATCGGCATCGGGGCCGTGGTTTTTCTCGTTTTAACCAATCTGTTGATGCGCTTCATGTCTTTCCGCTACGCGGAAATTGCCGAAATCCTGGAACATCACAAGATCATCGGGGGCGGGGTTTATTCCTTTTCTTATTTTGTCCTGGGACCGACGGTCTCTTTTATTGCCGTGGCCTCCATCCTGGTGGATTACATCCTTACCGCCTGCATCTCTTCAGTGAGCGCCGTGGGCAACCTCATCCCCTTCACGTCATTCGCACAATCGTCTGGCGAATTCCAGCTTTTCGTGGCCCTGGGGATTATCTGGTTAATTGCCGGGCTGAACATTGCCGGTGTCAAAGCCAATGCCCGGTTTACCTTTGGGATCTTCCTCTTAACCGCTTTAGTCATGTTGAACCTGGTGGCTTCCGGCCTGGTTGACTTCGGGCGGTTAGGAGCTTGGCCGCGGCTTCAGGCGGCGTTTGCCAGCGCCGCCGGCAGCCTGGAAAAAGGCTCCTGGTTGACCCATTACGGCACTTTCGTTACCCACATCGCCTTCTGTATCCTGGCGTTTTCCGGCATCGAATCGGTGATCCAGACGGCCGGCCTGGTCAGAAGTTGGCGGGACATTCTTAAAGCCTACTGGTTTCTGGCCCTGACCGTGGGGTTGATGACGCCGCTCCTCAGCGCCCTGGCCTTGACGGCGCCCTTTGATATCAGCAAACATGAACTTGATCTGCTATCTCATTATGCCACCATAGTTAATGGTGTCCCCTTCGGCATCCTGGTGGCCGTGATAGCCGCCTTTGCCCTGGCCATGGCAGTCAATACCGCATTTGTGGCCTCCAGCGAACTCTTGGAACGGGTAGCGCAGCGTTATAGGCTCAAATGGCTTATCGTTACCAACCGCCGGCATTCGCTCTATAGAATTCATCTCCTGAATGCCGCCTCTTTCACGGCCATCGTGGTTATCGCCGGGGGCAAGCAGGCTCTGCTGGCGGAGATGTTCGCCGTAGGCCTGGTGGCCAGTTTCTGCATCAACATGGGTTGCCTCGTTCTCTACCGTTACCGCAAGGGAACTACCGAGATCGAGTATTACACCAGCCGTCTCGGCACCCTCATCTTGTGGATCATCCTGATCAGTTGTTTTGGCTTCCTGGCGGTGGTGAAGATTCATGGCACCGTCTTATGGGCCATAATTAGTGCTATTGTGCTGACCATCGGTCTGTTGGTGTCCCGGCGGCATGCTCCGGAGATCAAGGAGGAATTCAAAGGTGATATCACGGCGGATATGATCGGCTATCTGATTGAATCCAGAGAGCGGTCGGTGCACCTGTTTTTCCGCCGCGGGAGAGAGCCGAAACACGGGATGGATGAAAGGGCCCCCGGTCTGGCAAGTCTGGAGCCCGGAATTAGCGAATGGAATAGCGTTTATATAACTTTTTATTCTCCCCGGGCCGGTGCGCCTCCCAAGGCCCACTCCAATCATTTCCGATTTTCACTCTCCAAACACACCTTCTTTCATGAGATGGTTTACTTATTGCGGCTGATGGAAACCGAATTTCCTGACCGTCATGTGGTGGTGCACATAGGCTGGCCCCTGTCTTCCTGGTTTGACCGCCTCTCCATGGGGGTGATGTATTTGAAGTTTCTGCGCCTGCCCTGGATGTTCCCCAGTTTCGGGTTTATTATGCGTTATACCACGAGAGTATCTCTGCCCTTGGCGAGGCGTAACCAAGAAAACCCAGCAGAACAAAAGGGCCAGCCATAAACATCCTCGGCCCCGACTCACTCCGGCCCGCGCTAAGCCTAACGGCGAGGTCAGTCGAAGCAGCTTAACCGCTAATCCCAGGCCGGGGAGATGCTCAGGCCTTCGTTCCCCAGTTTAAGGGCCGCCCCCATCCGCTCCGACTTCAGATTAAGCACCACCCCGGTGGAATTCTTCAACACCAACCCGCCAGATCCTTTAATCACCGTAGCACCGGCCTCGACGCCATAATATGTGCCCGGGAAGTCGTCAAGTTTTTGTAAATTGTAGACATCCCCTTTGGCATTTATCGAGGTAACGCCTACGCCGATCAGATTCAAACCCTTGACTTTAAATTTGTAACCCTTCCCCTTAAAGTTAAGCGTGCCGTCGCCCCAGCTTACCCCGAGGCCTGCTGCGACCTGCGTGACTTTGATGGTTACTGCGCCGGCAGGATTGCCTTTTTTCTCTTCTGCCCCTTCGGCCTTTTTCTCCTGGGCTCCTGCCGAGATTACCGCCAAAGATAAGAGCAACGCCGTGATCAGACTGAATAAAATTCTTTTGGTGAACATTTTCGTTTATTCTCCTCTGCTAAGTGATGGGCATTGCTTGATGCCACCAACGACAATGGGCTCCAGGCCTAATAAGATCGCCAGGAGCCCTGCGTCTGTTGCAAGGTTAAGACATATAAAGCGAGCCTGACCTTTTATAGGATTGCCCGATTCTGCTTCAGTCGTGTTCGCGTTCGTGGCCACGGCGTTCGAAGCTTTTCCATCCACGCCCTCGATATTTGTAGGATTTTCGCCCGCGGTGCTCCCAATCTTCGTACACTCCTTCCCTGCCTATCTGGGGGGCGACATAATAAAGGAACTGCGAAAGTGGGTCCGTATATGGCGCGGAATAATAATTGTAATAATTATAGGGCGATGGGTAATAATAGGGGTTGTTATAGGGCGGCGGCGGATACGGCGGCGGTTGTCCGCAGGCCGGATCGGTTCCGAAGCCGTGGTAGCCTTGACCGCCCCCAGCCAGCAGCATTAAGGTCAACCCCAAGGTTATCCACACTCTCTTCATAAGGAACCTCCTTGATAATTACCAGGACGTTACAACCAGCCTTCTCACTGCGATAAGCCAGAACCGCAGGAGATTCACGGCCATCGGTAGGACCAGGGAATTCCCGTTTCTCCGCACGATGGCCGATTCGCCCTCATTATTTTTTCTTCTTCTTTTTACCGGCTTCTTCCTTCATACACTTTTCCATCATTTCCTGGCGCCAGCTGGTCATGGCCAGCAGGTACTTGCCCTGTTCCACCGGACTCAGCAGGGCCAGTTCCGCATCCCGCTGATCCTTGAAGGAAGTAAAGAGCTTATCCTGACCGGCCGTGGTCGCGGAGACCAGATCCTTGATCTTCGCCTCATCCGGTTTGTCTGTCGCCAAGACAGTCTTCAATTCCCCTTGGGATTTCTTCAGGTCGGCGATAATCTTCTGGCGCTCAGCCGCATATTTATCGTCCACCTCCATAAAAGCCTTTTCTTTGTCAGGGGCAAGCTTCATTTTTTTGAGGATTTGGGCTTTGAGTGCCTTGAGCTGTCCCTCCATCTTCTCTTGGGCCTGGCCAAAGGTGGGAACCAGCAGTATCACAGCCAAGATGGCGCAGAGCGCGCCGAGCTTGAAGTTGAACTTACCTTTCATGCTGTCCTCCCTTTAATAAACGGTTAAAGGCCACTTAGAACCTGGCTAGAGAGCCCGTTCCATTTCGATGGTAAAGCCTTCCGGCCCGATATTCACACTCAAGCCTTTCTGCTCGGCCACCAGGCGCAGGCGAACGCCTTGATGGTTTTGCACGATCAAGCCTTCCTTGCCTTTGATTACCGCCGCGCCTGCCTTAACCGCGGCATAGGGCCCCGGGAATTGTCCGACATCGAATAAATTATAGACATCTCCCTTGACGGTAGCCTTCTTAATCCCAACCCCAAAAATCTGCAAGCCCTTAACTTTAAAGGTGTATTGCTTGCCTTTGTAGGTAAGTGCGCCCTTGCCCCACTCATACCCAACCCCAGCCGCGACCGTGGTCAGAGTCATTTCCACCTGACCCATGGGGAAGGGTTTGGCATAAGGAACTTTTTCTTCGCCCGGTGGGGGTGCTTTCTGGCCGACTTCGGGTGCTTGTGCCTGGACGTTCATTGAGAAGATCGCCACCAGGAATAGGGCCACTAATCCGAGAATGGAAAATCTTGACCGGTTCATTTTTGCCTTCCTCCCGTCAGGGGACGGACAGAGTCCTGTCCCGAGATAGTTTTTTTGTAAAATATAATTCAAAAAATTAGAGCTGAATTTCCTGATGTCAAGAGAGCGAATTTTGGGAAGGCAAGGCAGAGCTCTGAAAACTCACCTTGCTTGCCCTGAAATAATAGCTTCCGGAGAATCATCATTCCTTGACTGAATTCTTTCTGGGGGGGTTATTGACAAGGAAATTTTGAACCTTAATTTTAAATTACATAAATTGATTTTTTCTAATTTATCCGTTTTTTAGAGATAACTATTGCACCATCGTAAGGCCTATCAAGGGCAGGAAACAACGAGCAAAATTTTCGAGGAGACCATGAGATGAGAAAACTGCTGTGTGGGGTAGTCCTGACCTGCTTCTGGCTGGGAGTAAATCCCGCCCTGGCTCAAGGCCCGACTGAATATATCCGGGGCATCCTGGATAGAGTAATGACTATCCAAAACAATGATTCTTTAAGCCGGGCAGCACGCAGTCAGGCAATCCATCAAATTGTTAGTAGCTCTTTTGATTTCAACGCGATGGCCAAAGACGTGTTGGGTGGCACCTTTGACCAGTTGAGTTCCAGCCAACGCAGTGAATTCATCGATACTTTCCGATACCTCTTTCAGGATTCTTACACCAGGATGGTGCTTAATTTCTTAAAGCAGGAAAATATTGAATACGGGAAGGCCACCCAGGGCGGAGGAAAGGCCAAGGTTGACACCGTTATCAAACGGCCTAATGAAAACATCCCGGTCACTTACCTGATGCATTCCGCCGGCGGCTGGAAGCTTTATGATGTCGTTGTGGACGGCGTAAGTATCCTTTCGACTTATAGGAGCCAATTCGCCAATGTCATCAAAACCAAGTCTTTCAATTATCTTATCGATAAGATGAAGCAGCAACGTCGAGGGGTTGAGTAGACCTAAAAGGCTGTATAAGCCGATACTCGCTTATTCATAAATACGATCTTTAGGAGGATTCTATGCTGGGTTGGGCAATTACATTCCTCATTGTGGCATTAGTGGCCGCGCTTTTGGGGTTTACTGGCATTGCGGTCCTTTCGGTTGAGATCGCTCGATTACTGTTCATTGTTTTCATCGTCCTCTTCGTGATCTCGTTGATCTTTGGGCTGATGCGGCGACCTCCAAGAATCTGAAGATTGACCACATCTGTGATTCGGTAATGATTTCCACTAGTAAAACCTAATGGGAGGATTGCGATGAAATTCTGTGGAAAAAGGGCTCTCTTGGCGCTTGCTCTTGCCCTGGCTTTGACTGCTGGACCTGCGGCGGCCCTGGAAAGGGCCGAATTTATTAATGGCACCCAGTGGACCCAGTGGTCCAACCAGGACAAACTCGTTTATATCCGGGGCATAGGCAACTGGGCCGATTTTGTCACCGAGGCCCAGACGCAAAAGGGCAGGAGCTTTGAGTTTTGTATTTCCAAGGTCCTGGTCGATGAGCTCAAAACCAAGAGTTTGGGCCAAATTGTGGCCAACGTCGATGCTTATTACCAGGAGAATCCCACCAAACTTAATACCTCAGTGATCGAAGTAGTTTTACGGCGCAGCACCAATGCCTGCCCGCCTGAAGCTGGCGCAAGGGGGAAAAACTAATGAAAAAATATCTGACTTTGACTTTGGCGGCCTTCCTGTTGGTCGGCGCCTGTGCCGGCATGGATACTACTACACAACGGACCCTGACCGGTGGGGCCGTCGGCGCGGGCAGTGGAGCCCTCATCGGCGCGGGAGCGGGCTCTGCAGCCAGCGGCGCACTCATCGGGGGTGGCGCGGGGCTTTTAGGCGGCTACCTTTACGATCAATACCAGAAATCCAGGTAGAAGCGTATTTGCCTCTGCGCCCTCTGCGTCTCTGCGGTTAATTTTTTTTCACCGCAGAGGCGCAGAGGGCGCGTAAGATACGTCATCACTCGTTCCATCTCTTCTTAGGCGGTTTCCCGAAGAGCAGATCCGGAGGCCGGAGATAAATCCTCTCTACCAAGAGATCCAGGGTCTCAGAGGTCTGCCCCAGTTTCTCCACCACAGCATTGACCCGGTCCAGGGCCAGACGGGATTTCCCCACGGTTTCCGGAAGCATCATAGCCTCCAGGTCCTTTTTCGCCTTGGCCACCAGGGTGCGCGTGCCCTCGAAGGTTTCTCTGGCCTCCAGGAGAATCTTTTTGATTTCCCCCTTGGAAATATCCTTATCAATTCTGGTGGAGATCTTTTTCAAATTACCTGAACTGACCTCAAGTCCGGCTATGATGCGCTTCGTTTTCTCTCCCCCAAAAAAATCTTTCATCTCTTGAAAACCAAGCTTCGCCTCTTTTGAAATTCCTTTTGCATCTATTTCCTTCAGATTGGCGACGACTTCCTCTATCCCCGTGACAATCCTCTTGATTTCCGAAGGTTGGGAAGGAATGACCGGGTATTTTGAAACAAACGTGAGCTCGGGGGATACAAAGGGCTTTTCCGGATCGAGCGGGACCAGGTTAACAAACATGACTCCGGTAACCCCGGTTAACTGCAACTGAGCTACATAACCTTTGGTCGGGTCAAATTTGAGATTGACGACCATGACCACCCCGACCTTAAGGTTGTCCGGGGCTATCGTGATATCTTCCACCCGCCCCACCTTCACCCCTCTAAATTTAACTTCCGAATCCTTTTCCAAACCCTGGACCGATTCATCAAAATATGAGATATAACTTTTCCCTCGCTCGAAGTATTGACTGGCCCCTATCCAGATCAATATTGCGGCGAAAATAATGAATCCCCCGGTGACAAAAAGCCCCAAGAGAAAACTGGAAAACTTCTTTCTGGCCATCTTAGATTTTCCTTTCCTTTAACCTGGAAGGCAGACGATTAAAGAAGTTATGTACCCGGGGGTCCTCCGAGTGCTCTTGCAATTCCCGGGGATCGCCTGTAGCAATCAGTCCCCGGGCGTCTTTGTCCAGCATGATAACCCGGTGGGCAATATTGAAGATGGATTGAAGTTCATGGGTGACCACCACCATAGTGATCCCCATCCCGGCATTGATGCTTTTCGTGAGGATGTCTATTTCAGCAGCAGTAACGGGGTCCAAGCCGGCCGAAGGCTCATCGAAAAAAAGGACCTTGGGGTCCAAAGCCATGGCTCGAGCCAGCCCCGCCCGCTTCTGCATGCCACCCGACAGCTCCTCGGGCAGATGATTCTCGTAACCTCCCAGGTTGACCATCCCCAGCTTCATCCTGACGATACGGTCTATTTCGTCCTCAGGCAGACCCGTGTACTCCTGCAGGGGCAAAGCGACATTCTCACCCACAGTCATGGAACCGAACAGGGCGCCGGCCTGAAAGGTCACGCCGATTTGCCGCCGTAATTTTCTTTGCTCCGATTCATCCTCCGTGTTGATATCAATGCCGTTGATCAGCACCTTGCCGGAGAAGGGTTGATAAATGCCGATCATTTGTTTCATGAGGGTTGATTTGCCACAACCGCTCCCTCCCAAGATCACCAGAATTTCGCTAGGGAAGACCTCGAGGCTGACGTCTTCTAAAATGATATTTTCTCCATAGCCCGCGGTAAGCCGGTCCACCACGATAACGGGTTTTTTCCCCTGACTCGATGGCGTCTTTTTATTTGCCAAGGTTCGTCATCCTCGCTCTGAAAGGGTGCATCCTGACTTGATCCAGGTCCTTGCCCCCGGGGCTTGCCGTTTCACCGGGTTCCGGAACACTCACCTTTAGTGCAGGGTTATGGCCTGATGTAGTGCAAAACTATGGCGAAGATACATTCGATAATTACAATAATAAAGAGGGAAGTCACCACCGCCGACGTGGTCATAGTCCCTACGGCCGCAGCCCCGCCCCGCACCTGGAAGCCTCTCTGGCAACCGATGCTGGCCACCACTACCGCAAAGACCACCGACTTGATCAGGCTGGAAATCAGATCGAATAACGTTATATTCTTCATGGTTTCATTGACATAGGTGTAAACCGTAAAATCCAGCATATACACCCCCACCAGGAAGCCGCCGGCAACACAAAAGAGCATGGAGTACAAGGTAAGCAACGGCAATACCACAACTGTGGCTAAAACCTTGGGCACGGCTAAGAACCGCAGAGGGTCAAACCCCATGGCGCTGAGGGCATCCACCTCTTCCTTCACCATCATGGTGCCGATCTCCGCGGCAAAGGCCGAACTTGACCTCCCGGACACCAGGATAGCGGTCAGCAAGGGCCCCAACTCTTGAACCACCGCGATGGCAATCAGGGCCGCCACAAATATGGTAGCTCCTACGAGCTTGAGCTGCAGGGCCGAGAGGAAGGCTATGACCGCCCCGGTTCCCATGCTCATCAGACTGAGGATGGGGAGCGCGTCCACCCCGGCCCGCTTCATGTAAAAGAGAACATCCATCCATCTCACCGAGCCTGGATGCCGGAAACAATGGGCCAGGGCGAACAACAGATCCCCCAGGAAAGACTGGAGGGTATAAAAGTCGTCCAGGAGCACCCGCGTCTCATCCCCAATTTGGGTAAAGAAATCAGGCGTAACTTCCTCGGAGCGCAGGGGAGCCATGCTGACGGCCTCGGGGTCGATAAGGCCCATCACCCCCCTGGTTTTTTCACTTGCCTTCTCAAAGCTGCAGGGAATCGATTGGGCTTCGGCCTCCGCCTTCAGATCCAGCAAAGCCAGCGCCGCGGCACTGTCAACATACTCCACCCCGCCTAAGTCTACGGTCAGAGAAGTGGGGTCCATGCGACTCAGGAAGCTCTCCAGTTCTGACCGAAACTTAAAGAGATTATCAAGCCCAATCTGTCCGGAAATCCTGAGGCGGACCGCCTTGCCTTTATTGCCCTCGACCTCAAGGCTGAATTCCGGCAGGCTCTCGGTAGGCTCAGTCATATATTCCTCGGTTTGTGCAGCAAGTTGGCCGTCTTTGAGGCAAGCCCGCCAAAATCATAGATCATGAGATTTTTCAATGAGTTGATCCTGACTCATTTGAATAAACAATAGTCACTTAGTCCGGAAAAGCAATATAGGGCAGAAGTTTACGACTTCATGGACCCGATGAGAGTGAGACCGGATCTGGGTTGGTGGGCTGTGGAGCGGGGTCTCGGCGAAGGCCTCTTGACTCGCATTGCCTCACGGCTGAAATTACGGCAGGAGTTGGATAAATTGTTGCGTCAGGCGCAAATCATAAGCAACTTCATTCGCCTCGTGGTCGCCTAAAAGCAGTTCCGCCTCGCCTCTCCAAGCTTCCCCGCACTAGGAATGAGCGCGGAAAATTGTGTTATCTTCTTATTTATGCTAAATGGCTATCTAGCAATTTTTTTAATCGGTTCCCGATCTGAACTTGGGAACAAATCAGCCGGCCGTACATTGCGCCTTGGCGTCTTGGCAGAGAAAACGCCCTGGCGTGAGACTATCATTAATCTTGGAACCCGCCTCCGCCAATCTGGATAAGCGTCAATGGCCACTCCTTCTGGGTCTGGGCCTGGTGGGGCTGGTGCTGTTTTTCTACCAATTGGGCGCAGCAAACTTGATGGACCCGGACGAAGGCCGCTATGCCGAGATCGCCCGGGAAATGCTGGCCGGCAAAGATTGGCTCATCCCCAGGCTCAACTTCCTCCCTTATCTGGAAAAACCGCCCCTGGTCTACTGGCTCACGGCCGCGAGCTTCAAGATCTTTGGAGAAAACGCGGCTGCGGCCCGTCTGCCGGTGGCGTTAAGCGCCTTGGCCGGGTTGTTCCTGGCCTACGGTCTGGGCCGGGCCTTCTGGGGGCCGATGGCGGGGGTCCTGAGCGCCCTGGTCCTGGCTACCAGCGTCGGCTACGGTGTCCTCGGCCGCATCCTTACCCTGGACATGCCTTTTGCCCTCTTTTTAAACCTGGCCATCGGCCTGGGATACCTGGCCCTGAGCCGAGAACATCCCCGGATTTGGCTTTGGGCTTATCTGGCCCTGGCCCTGGCGGTCCTCACCAAGGGGCCGGTGGCGGTGCTGCTCACGGGCCTCATCTGGATCATTTGGGTGGCGGCCAACCGCTGGCCCTGGCGCCCCCTCATCAATCTCAGCGGCTGGGTGCTCCTGGGCCTCATCACGCTGCCGTGGTTGGTGTACGTGCAGTGGCGGTTTCCGGAGTTCTTCCAATTTTTTATCATTGAGCAGCATTTTGGACGGTTCCTGACCCCGGTCATTCACCCGGAGCCTTTGTACTATTACATTCCCGTGCTGCTGGGGTTGCTGCTGCCCTGGACCTGGCTTTTGCCCTGGGCTCTGGGCCGCGGCCGCCCCTTTAGGGACCCGGATGAGCGCTTCCTTATCATCTGGGCCGCGGTGATCGTGGTCTTCTTCTCCCTGTCCCGGGGCAAGCTCGTCCCATACATTCTGCCGGCGCTTATGCCTCTGGCGCTCATTATTGGCCGCGGTCTCGTCGAACTGACCGGCCCTGGGCGCTTATCCTTCAACAGCCGGGGTCTCAGGACCGGCTTGATCATCTGGGCCGTGAGCGGAGTGGCGCTGGTGGCCCTTAACTCCTGGCCTCCCGAGCCCTTGGCCCGAGCCCTGGGCAAAGCCGGCCTCACCTCCCCTTATCTTCTCTTAGCCTGTCTGATTTTTGCCCTAACGCCCCTGGCCGCCTTGCTCTGGCGCCACCTGGGGGCGCTGCTGTTGGGAGCGCTGCTGCTGGCCGCCCTGCTGCCGACCGGCATCGACCAGGTGAGCCGAGGGCGGTCGTTTAAGGACCTGGGTTTGGCCCTCAAACGCGAGTGGCAGCCTGGGGCCGCGCTGGTGGGGGTGCAGCTTTATTCCCAGGGACTGAGCTTTTACAGCGGCCACATCTTTTATCTCATGGGCTGTCGCACCGAGTTGGACTTCGGCGAGCGCCTGAGCCCGGAGCAAGGCCTCTGCCTTCCCGGCAAAGCCGCACTGCCGGCCTTCACCGCGGCCCATCCTGTGACCTTTTTTTTCCTGAAAAAGGACGATCTGGCCTGGCTGGCCGAGGGGTTGCCAGGCGCCTTCCGGCGGGTGGGCGCGCATAAGGATTGTATTTTGGTGGCCTATGAAGGAAAATAATAAGATTATGGTGTCGCCATCCATATAAGGATGGCTTCTGGGATAACCAGAATCTGTCCCTTTCGCATTTTACCCAACAAACTTAACCTATAACTTATTGATAATTTATCTTATATTAACCTGAAACCTGAAACCTGAAACCTGCTCTTAAACCATGCCCCAAATCCTTTACCGCTATTTGGTCCTGGAAATCCTGCCGCCCTTTGGCGTGAGCCTTCTGGGCTTCACCGCCATCGTGTTTTTGGGGCGCATGATGAAGGTCACCCAGATGATCGTGGTCAAAGGCGTTGGCCTCATCGACGTCTTAAAGACCTGCGTCTTCCTCTTACCCTACCTGCTCGTGTTCACCCTCCCGATGGCGGCCACGGTGGGCATCTTGCTGGCCATGACCCGGTTAACGGTTGACCAGGAAATGATCGCCATGAAGACCTCGGGGTTGAGCTACGGCCAACTGCTGCCGCCGGTTCTCGGGTTTTCCCTGGCCGTGGGACTCCTGACCCTTGGCCTCACCGTATTTGCCACCCCCTGGGGACAGCAGGCCACCAAGGATTTGCTCAAGGATGTGGTCAAGCGGCGGGCCGATTTGGGCATCAAAGAACAGACCTTTAATACCGACTTTAACGGCCTGATGCTCTTTGTGAATCAGGTGGAGGCCAAGGGCGGCCATTTGGAAGGGATTTTTGTTTATGATACCAGAGACCCGGAAAATCCCCTGACCATTTATGCCGAGAACGGGGACCTGAGCTACGACCCGAAGCAGGAAACCATGCTCATGCAACTCCAAGACGGTCGCGTGATCCGCTGGGGCGAGGGGGCGAATCGCTGGCAGACCCTGGAGTTCAGGACCTATGAACTCCCCCTGGAGGTGTTCAGTTTTGCCCTCAAGGGGGGCAAATCCGAGTCGGAAATGTCCTTAAGGGAATTGTGGGCCATCATTGCTCAGAAGCCCCGGGGGTCCGACCCCTCCAACCGCGCCCTGGTGGAACTGAACCAGCGGTTTGCCCTGCCCGTGGGCGCGATGCTGCTCTGCCTGATGGCCATGCCTTTGGGTTTAAGTCCCCTGCGCCATGGCCGCACCTGGGGCCTGGTCCTGGGCCTGGTGGTGTTTCTGGTTTATTACGTGGTTTTCACCGCGTCCTGGCGCCTGGCCGTTAACGCGCGGATCAATCCGGCGCTGGCCCCCTGGCTCTCCAATTTCCTCTTCGTCTGGGTGGCCCTCTATCTTTGGCGCCGGACCGTGCGCGAGCTGCCCTTACTACCCGCCCACTGGCTGCTCCAGGGCCAGCGCCTGTTGAAAATCAAGGGCTAACAACAATGCTGTTCACTTAACCATTGGCAACCCCTATTAGGATGTAGGGGCGGGGTTTCCCCGCCCATCCCCTGGCACTTTTGAACCAGGGCGTGGAGACCCCGCCCCTACCAGGTCGAGATGAACCTTCCGGGGAATTCAATTTTCTCTTTACGCCCATTTCTTTTTCCCGATAAAATAGTAAGCTGCACGCATAACTTAAGCACAAAGGGTGAGTTATTTCTCAGTTAGACACACTTCAAGGCGCCCGGGTGTTGATCACCGGCGGCGCCGGCATGATCGGCAGCACCATCGCCCATCAGGCCGTGGCCCAGGGGGCGATGGTGAGTATTCTGGACGCCATGTTGCCGCTGTATGGGGGCAACATGTTCAATCTCCAGGGGATTATAGAACAGATCCGGTTTATCCCCGGCGATATCCGGGACCTGGACCTCATGCGGCGGGTGGTGCCCGGCTACGATTATATTTTCAGTTTGGCGGGCCAGGTGAGTTACGTGGACAGCAACATCGACCCCCTCCTGGACCTGGATATCAATTGCAAGGGGCACCTTCAGGTGTTGGAGGCCTGCCGGATGGAGAACCCCCGGGCCAAACTGCTTTTTGCCAGTTCCCGGTTCGTCTATGGCCGCATCGAATACAATCCCGTGGATGAAGGCCATCCGTTTAATTGCTTGAGCATCTACGGCATCCACAAGCTAGCCGGCGAAAAATATTATCGCTTCTATCAAGAAGCCCATGGGCTGGCCACCGTCAGTGTGCGCATCGCCAACCCCTACGGTCCCCGGCAGCAAATGAAGCACAGCAAATACGGCATTCTCAACTGGTTCATCCGCCTGGCCCTGGAGGGGCATCCTCTCACCGTATTTGGCGAGGGGCTGCAGCGACGGGATTATATCTTTAATGAAGACTTGGCCGCAGGCTGTATTGCGCTCATAGGTAGCCCGGGAAACGAGGGGCAGGTCTACAACCTGGGCACCGGCACCGGGGTCCCGCTAATCGACATGGCCCACCTGGTGGCCGCCGCGGTGCCCGGCACCGAAGTGCGCCAGGTGGAGTGGCCCAAAGATCGATATTTCGTGGAAACCGGCGATTATCTCAGCGATATCACCCGGATCACCGCTGCCTCGGGCTGGCTGCCCCGGACCACTCTAAAAGAGGGGATCGAGCGCACCGTGGCTTATTACCGGCAACATCGGGGCCAATACTGGTAGCGCCGCCGGTAGGGCGGGCGTCCCCGCCCGCCTCTGGTGGCACAGGCTTTCCAGCCTGTGCTGGTGGGCCGTGCCCACCCTACTTGCTCAAGGTTTTTTTCTAACCACTTGCAACTGACCACTGGCAACTGTTCCAAGCAGCCTAAAGATTTGACTATGACAAAATGGACCTCAAAGATCAAAAACCATACCTTTCTCGTCACCGGCAGCGCCGGGTTCATCGGTTTCCACGTGGCGCTGGCCTTGCTGGACCAGGGCGCCCGGGTCGTGGGGCTGGACAACTTCAACGATTATTACTCTCCGGCGCTGAAACATGACCGGGACCAGGAGCTGCGCCGGCACGCTAATTTTATCTCCATCACCGCCGACCTGGCCGATCTCCCGGCCTTAGAGGCCCTGTTTCAATCCCACCAACCACAAAAGATTTGTCACCTGGCTGCCCAGGCCGGGGTGCGCTACTCCCTGGTCAACCCGTTTGCCTACCAGAAGTCCAATGTGGAAGGGTTTCTCAATCTCCTGGAGATGGCCAAACGGTGCCGGGTTGAACGCCTGGTCTACGCCTCCAGCTCCAGCGTCTATGCCGGCCTGACCGAACTGCCCTTTACCGAAACCCAGCGGGTAGACACACCCATCAGCCTCTATGCCGCCACCAAAAAGGCCAACGAGCTCATGGCCCACGCCTACTCCCACCTGTTCGGCCTCCACACCGTAGGGTTAAGGTTCTTTACGGTGTACGGCCCCTGGGGCCGGCCGGATATGGCCATGTGGTTGTTTACCGCAGCCATGCTCCGGGGCAAACCCATTAAAGTCTTTAATTACGGCAAGATGCAGCGGGATTTTACCTATATTGACGACGTTGTCCAGGGCGTGGTGGCCGCGCTGATGGCTCCCGGCCTGGACCGTTATGAAATCATTAATATAGGAAATCACCGGGCCGAGGAACTCGCCAAGGTGATCAGCCTTCTGGAGTCGGAGCTTAAGGTCACCGCGGAGCAAAAGCTCCTGCCCATCCAACCCGGCGATGTCCCGGCCACCTATGCGGATATTACCCGGGCCCGGACCAAGTTGGGTTTTGAGCCCACTACCCCCATCGACATCGGGATTCCTCGCTTTATCCAATGGTATCTGGATTATCACCGTCTGCCGCGCCCCTAAGGGCCGCCTCCGACTCACGAAGGAATGGTGCAAGATATGGATTTGCTCAGAAAAATCAAGGACAAGCAGGCGTTAATCGGAATTATCGGCATGGGCTATGTGGGGCTGCCCCTGGTTTTGCGCTTCTGCGAGATGGGATTTTCGGTCCTGGGCTTTGACACTGATGTCCACAAAGTGGAGCTCCTCAACCGGGGCGAGTCTTATATTAAGCATATTCCGGGCCCCCGGCTGGCGGCCTTGCTTGAGCCCCAGGAGGGTCAGGGACAGTTTGCCGCCACCCACGACCAGACTCGTTTGGGTGAACCCGATGTCTTGATCATCTGCGTGCCCACTCCCCTGACCACCAAGCGGGAGCCGGACCTGCGCTACGTGGAGAGCACCACCCTCCATATCGCCGCCTGCCTGCGGCCGGGCCAGCTCATTTCTTTAGAATCCACTACTTACCCCGGCACCACCGCTGAACTGCTCCTGCCTATCCTGAGCCGCAATTTCAAGGTCGGAGAGGATTTTTTCCTGGTTTTCTCACCTGAACGGGAAGACCCGGGCAACCCGACTTACCACGTGAGCACCATTCCCAAGGTGGTGGGTGGCGTGACCCCCGCCTGTCTTACTCATGGGGTGGCGCTTTACTCCCAGGTGATCGAACGGGTGATTCCCGTATCTTCCACCCAGGCCGCGGAAATGAGCAAGTTGTTGGAAAACATCTATCGGTCGGTCAACATTGCGCTGGTTAATGAACTCAAAATGCTCTGCCTGCGGATGGGAATCGACATCTTCGAAGTCATCGAGGCCTCCAAGACCAAGCCCTTCGGGTTTCAGGCCTTTTATCCCGGTCCGGGCCTGGGGGGCCATTGTATCCCCATTGATCCCTTTTACCTGACTTGGAAGGCCCGGGAGTACGATTTTTCCACTCGCTTCATCGAACTGGCCGGTGATGTGAACACCGGGATGCCTTATTTCGTAGTTGAGCGGGTTATCAAGGCCTTAAGCGACCACCAAAAGCCCCTGAATGGCGCCAAGATCCTAGTCTTGGGGTTGGCCTACAAAAAGGACGTGGATGATCGCCGGGAATCGCCGTCTCTCAAGATCATAGACCTGCTCAAACAAGAGGGCGCCGAAGTCTCTTATAACGATCCCCATATCCCCAAGTGTGGGAAATTGCGCCACTATCCCCACTTTGACATGAAATCGACGCCCCTGACCGAGAAAGTCTTACAAGACTCCGACCTGGTGCTCCTGGTAACGGACCACACCGCCTATGATTACCCCTGGATTGCCTCTCGGGCTCGCCTCATCGTCGATACCCGCAATGCCTTCCGGGATCTGCCGGGGAATCATATCTACCCGGCCTGATGCAGGGTCGGGTTTTAAACCCGCCGCCACAATTCATCTGCTCAGGTCATCAGAGCCAGAAGCTCCCCGGTCTTGTCCTTCAGGAGGTCCGGGTCTTGCCGGGTTTCCACATTGAGGCGGAGCACAGGCTCGGTATTGGATTTGCGCAGATTGAAGCGCCAGGCGGGAAATTCCAGGCTCAGGCCGTCGGTGCGGTCCACGACACCGGCTTCGGCCTGATATCGTGCCTCAACGTGCTCTATAACCTCATCAGGATCAGCCACGGTGCGGTTGATTTCGCCGCTCACCGGGTAGCGGGTCATGCGTTCCGCCACCAACGCCGACAGGGGTTGACCCGTGCGGCACATGAGCGCCAGCACTAAGAGCCACGGGATCATGCCGCTGTCACAATAGGCGAAACTCCGAAAGTAGTGATGCCCTGACATCTCCCCGCCGTAAAGGGCGTTCTCCAGGCGCATGCGCTCCTTAATGAAGGCGTGTCCGGTTTTACACAGTACCGGGCGGCCGCCTGCTTCCTGCACCATCTCGATGGTATTCCAGGTAAGCCTGGGGTCGTGGATGATCGCGGCGCCGGGATGCCGCGGCAGGAGCGCCTGCGCAATCAATCCCACCAAATAGTAGCCCTCGATAAACGTCCCGGCTTCATCAAAGAAAAAGCAGCGGTCAAAGTCGCCGTCCCAGGCCAGGCCCACCGCGGCTCCGTGGTCGCGCACCACCTGGGCCGTGGCGGCCCGATTCTCCGGCAACAGGGGGTTGGGCACCCCGTGAGGAAAAGTCGGGTCAGGGGTATGATGCATCTTGATGAACTTAAACGGCAGATGAGGCTCCAAGGCGTCCAGCACCGGCCCGGCGCAGCCGTTGCCCGCATTGACCACCACCTTGAGGGGCTTTAAGGCCTTAAGGTCGATGTAGCTCAAGAGGTGGCCGATATAGGCGGAAAGAGAGTCGGAGGCCACCCGCCCACCTTTGGGTGGAGAGGTGCGCAAACGTTCCGGACTTGCCGCCAACAACTCAATTTCCTTGAGACCGCAGTCGCCGCTGATGGGCCGGGATTGTTCCCGGACAAACTTCATGCCGTTATATTCGGGCGGGTTGTGGCTGGCGGTGACCATGATGCCGCCGTCCAACTCAAGATGCGAGGTATAGAAATAGATTTGCTCGGTTCCGCAGAGCCCCAAATCCCAGACATCCACCCCGGCATCGTTGAGCCCCGCAATCAGGGCTGCGGTCAGCGGCAGGCTGGAATAGCGCACATCCCGCCCCACCGCCACCCGGATCGGCGAGAGCATTGTGGCATAAGCCTGGCCAATTCGGTAGGCGAGATCTTCATTGAGTTCCTCCGGAACCCGCCCCCGGACGTCGTAAGCTTTGAAACAAGGTATTTTTCCCATAGTTAATACCGAGTCGCATTAAATGAGAGATTTTTTAAAAGAGGCAGCCCCCAGTGCCCGCCCTGATAGAGGGCCGATATGCGAATCGCCATGACAGACGGCTCGATATAAGCTCCTGCATTTGGGGCCAAAGTTCAAGAGATAATAGTGGTAAGGCAAGAAAATAACTCCACACCCTTCCCGGGGGGGAGGGCAGGAGTTGGGGCTGAATACTAAGGAGGGGAAGCAGGTTAGCGTTTTTTGACCAACCGCAACGCTGGTCGAGAATCCGTGGTGAACTCCCGGCTGTTCATCTTGCCTTGCCGGAGAGCATTTTTGACCCGCACGCCGTTAATCAAGAAGTACGCAATCACCGCCCGTTCCCAGGCTGGACCTGGTTCAAATTCTTCCATGCGCGTCTTAAAATGGTTGAGGAGGGCAGTGAGGTCGGCTTCTTCATAAGCAAGTACTCGTTCAGCGATATGCTCGATAGTTTCCGCAATCATGTAAAAATAATCCCTCTCGAGTCTCGTTACGCGTTTATGTTCCCTTGTATCTTTGTATAATGCCGAAATAATGTCAAGAAAAAAACTAGTCTGGAGCCATCCCTTCTAAGTCTATGATAACTTTACTTAATCTTACCGCCTCGGCTCGCAGGATCGCCTCCCCTTGCTCCGCGGTGGCCGGAGCCGGGTTGCCCCAGACCCCACCGGCCCAGTACCGCCGCTTATCCCGTACCAGCATAAACTTGGGAAAAGTGGGCCATTCCTCCGGGGCCGTCCCCTGGATCAGGCCGGGATAGGCCGCCATCATAACCGCGGTTTCCACTTCCCCGGCATGAGAGTCCCCTTTGGTTTGGACCAACCCCGGTTGCTCACCCAAAACCTCCCGGAGCAACTCCAGCAGATTGACCACCGCGACCCTGACCTCGGGGAGCTCCGCCAGTAGACGTTCGCCAGCTTCAATGATAGCACTGATATGAGTTCCGCCGGCATGGCCGCTGATGAACACCAGGTTGCGGCAGCCAATGCGGTAAAATTCCCGGCCCACGTCCACCAGCAAGGCCCGCAAGGTGTCCCCGGAGATGCTCAACGTGCCGGGATGCTCCCGGGTGGAGCGGCACATGCCATAAAACACGGGAGGGGCCACCACCACGGGCGTGAGTTCCGCCACCCGCCGGGCCACCTCAATGGCATGAAAGGTGTCCGTGCCTAAAGGCAGATGCGGTCCGTGCTCCTCCAGCGACCCCAGCGGCAGAATTACCGTCTGCGTCTGGTGCAGCAGGGCTTCGAAACCCGGCATGGTCAAATCTTCCCATATGGCCATAGGCGTGGCGCGCCCCCTTCCTCGACCCCAATAAAAACCCCGGATACCGGGGTCGGATCGTTCCTTATTTTTGATTATATTAACATGTCTTGGGGCCGAACCGCTTCTAAAATTCCAGTATGTTCAAATTTTCCTAAAGTTTACCAATTTTTTCTCGCTCTTCGATTGCTTGAGGTATGAGAAGATTTTTCCCCTTGTGGGAAAAAACTCCTTGACTACCTTTCATCGCTTGAGGTATAAAAACCGAGGTTGTACCAAAAAGCACAAGGAGTCGGGCGTTGGAAATTCCGCAGGCCTTGAGCGATTTCTCGTTTGTTCTCGTCTACCTGGTGGCGGCTGCATTATTCGCCTCGGGTCCCCTGATCATTGCCAAATTGATTGCCCCACGGAGCTACGGCGCCGCCCGGGACGCGATCTACGAATGCGGCATGCCCACCATCGGCAGCGCCTGGATTCAGGTGGCAGTGATCTATTATCTCTTTGCCCTGTTGTTCTTGGCCTTCGACGTGGATGTGCTCTTTCTTTTACCGGTCCTGTTGGCCTACGGCAAAGGCTATGTCTGGCGAGACTTTATTGAAGTAACCATCTTCATCGGCATTCTGTCCCTGGTCATCATCTATGCCTGGAACAGAGGAGTGTTCAGTTGGAAACGAAAACAGGTGAACCCCTAATCCATTTCGGAGTTCTGGAAGAGGCCCTCAACCTGGCCCGGGCCAACTCGCTGTGGCCTATGACTTTCGGCCTGGCGTGCTGCGCCATCGAGATGATGGCCGTGGGTATGGCCCGGTTTGATCTGGCCCGTTTCGGCGCCGAGGTCTTCCGGCCCTCCCCCCGGCAATGCGACCTGATGATCGTGGCCGGCACCATCTCCAAAAAAATGGCCCCCGCGGTGGTCCGGCTCTACGAGCAGATGCCCGCCCCCAAGTGGGTCATCGCCATGGGCAACTGCGCCATTTCCGGCGGCCCCTTCTATTATCCGAACCAGTACGCCATCGTGCCTGGCGCCGATCTCATCATTCCCGTGGACGTCTACGTTCCCGGCTGCCCGCCCCGCCCGGAGGGGTTGATCGAAGGGATACTCCTCCTGGAAGAAAAGATCACCAAACGGGGCCGGCTCAGGAAGTTCAGAGATGCTTAAGGATACCCTTAAAAAAGCGCTGGCCCCTTTGGGTCTGGAGAACGTTGCCGACGGCGACTACGCCAAAACCGGCTGCCACCTGGAGGTTACGGCCCAGCCGACCCAAATGGTGGAAGTGGCCCAGGCCATGCTGGACGCCGGCTGCTTCCTGGAATCCTTCACCGCGGTAGATTTTCCGGAGGCTTTCGATCTGGTGTACCACTTCGCCAGTTTTGACGAGCTCTGCCGCACCGCGGTACACGTGCCCCTGGGCAAGAAAAAAGGCATGTACACCATCTCCCAAATCTATCCCGGGGCTGATTGGTATGAACGTGAGGTCTTTGACCTGTTCGGCATCCATTTCTTCAATCACCCCAACCTCAAGCGGCTCTTGCTGCCGGAGGATGCCGATTTCCATCCCTTACTGAAAGATTTCCAGGCGGGGCCGGGCAATGATTGAGCTATTAGGAATAGAAGAAAAGACCTATACCCTGAACCTGGGGCCGCAGCATCCCAGCACCCACGGCGTCTTGCGGGTGCTGCTCGAGATGGACGGCGAGTTCATCACCAAGGCGGAGCCGGTCATCGGCTACGGCCACCGCGGCCACGAGCACATGGCGGAGAATCGCAATTATGCGCAATTCCTGCCTAACCTGGGGCGCGTCGATTACCTCCACGCCCTGGCCTACAATCAGTGCTACTGCATGGCGGTGGAGAAACTCCTGGGCCTGGTGGTGCCGGAGCGGGCCGAATTCATCCGGGTGATGACCAACGAACTCAACCGCATCTCATCGCACCTGTTGTGGTTCGGGGCCTATCTCCTGGACCTGGGGGCCTTCACCCCCATCATGTATTGCTTTGATGACCGGGAACATATCCTGGACCTTCTGGACCGGGTCACCGGCTCACGTCTGACCTATTGCTACTACCGGTTCGGCGGCGTGCCCACTGATATCGACGACGAATTCGTCGCCGGCTGCCGGGACTTCGTCAAGCGGCTGCGCAGCCGTTGGTGCGACTATGACAACCTGGTGACCAAAAACGTCATCTTTATCAACCGGGCCAAAGACGTCGGCCTCATCACCAAAGATCAGTGCGTGAAATACGGCCTCACCGGCCCCATCCTCCGGGGCAGCGGCATTGCCTACGACATCCGCAAGAGCGAACCGTATTCCGCCTATCCCGAGTTCGATTTTGAGATTCCCACCGGGACCCGCGGCGATATCTTTGACCGCTATATGGTGCGCTTGGCCGAGATGGAGCAGAGCTGCCGCATCATCGAGCAGGCTTGCGACAAGCTCCCCAATGGCCCCATCATGGCGGAAAAGGTGCCCAAGCGCATCAAGCCAGCGGAGGGCGAGGTCTACCAGGCCGTGGAAACCGCCCGGGGTGAATTCGGTATGTACATTGTCAGTAAGGGGGACGTCAAACCCTACCGCATCAAGCTCCGGACCCCGTCCTTTGCCAATATGAGCGTCTTTTCGGAGTTAGCCGTGGATACTCTGGTGGCCGATCTGGTGGCCATCCTGGGCTCCATTGACGTGGTCATCCCGGAAATTGACCGGTAAAAAAAATAGTGATCAGTGGCCAGTGGTCAGTGGTCAGTGGAATTAGCGTGCATCTGACCGAAAACCGAAAACCGAAAACCGAAAACCGTTTTTAACCGAGCGCAAACTATGGAACGAGCGGCGCAATTCTTGGGTAGTGCAGAGGCCCGGTTGATCGTGGGTCTGATCGGGGTCATCACCCTGGTCTCGGTGAACGCCTTGTTTCTCATCTGGGTGGAGCGGAAAGTTTCGGCTCATATGCAGCTCCGCCCCGGTCCCATGGAAGTGGGTCCCCACGGCGTCCTCCAGTCTCTGGCGGATGCCCTCAAGCTCATGGGTAAGGAGCTTATCACCCCGGAGGAAGTGGACAAGCCGATCTATTGGCTGGCCCCCATCGTGGTCTTCCTGCCGGTGTTGCTCTCCTTTCTGGTCATTCCCTTTTCTGAAACCATGATCATCCGGGACATGAACGTGGGCATCGTTCTGATCCTGGCTTTCTCCACCCTGTCTGTCCTGGCCATTCTCATGGCCGGCTGGTCATCCAACAATAAGTACTCGGTCTTCGGCGCCATCAGGTCGGTCGCCCAGAACGTGGCCTACGAAATCCCTCTGCTGGTCACCGTCATGAGCATCATCCTCATGGTGGGTTCGTTCAAGCTCTCCGACATCGTTGCGGCCCAGAGCGGCACCTGGTTCATCGTGATGCAGCCCCTGGCCTTTATCCTCTATATCATCTGCGCCACCGCCGAGACCAACCGGGCGCCTTTCGACCTGCCGGAAGCCGAATCGGAACTGGTGGCCGGCTTCCATACCGAATATAGCGGGATGCGGTTCGCCCTCTTCTTCCTGGCGGAATACACCAACTTGTTCATCGCCGCGGCCGTAGCCACCGTGCTCTTCCTGGGCGGTTGGCATGGGCCGATTCTTCCCGGCCCGGTTTGGTTCCTGATCAAGGTCTATGCCCTGGTCTTCATGTTCATGTGGTTCCGCTGGACCTTTCCCCGGGTGCGGTTCGACCAGTTGATCACCTTCGCCTGGAAGATTTTGATTCCTCTGGCCTTTGTCAATCTACTCATAACCGCCTTTGTACTAAAACTCAGATGAGGCGGGCTTGCCTTTATTTCCCTCGCCCCCTGAGGGAAAAGGTCAGTGAGGGGTGCATAAGAACAAACTTTGGCAACCAGTCTAGCTGCCGGAATAAAGGTTACTAAGCGATGATGAGTTACTTCAAAGAAATTGCGGTGGGTTTTTGGAGTCTGCTGGCGGGCATGGCGGTCACCATCCGCTATTTTGTCAAACCCATCGTCACCGTCCAGTATCCGAGGGCAAAGATCCAGATGTCCCCGAATTACCGGGGCTATCCCCAGTTTATCCTCGACCCCGAGACCCAGACGCATCGGTGCATCGCCTGCGAAATGTGCTCCCGTATCTGCCCGTCCCAGTTGATCACAGTGGAAGGGACCAAGTTTCCGGGTGAGAAGCAGAAGCGGGCCACCAAATACATCCACGAGCATCAGTATTGCAGTCTCTGCGGTCTCTGCGTCGAAGTCTGCCCCACCACGGCCCTGGAGTTCTCTAAGGTCTATCGTTTGGCGGGCTACCAGCGGGAAGACTGTGTCATCGACCATCTGACCTTGCTGCAAAAGCGGCAAAAGGCCGCCGGGGTGGCCGTGACGCCGGTTCCCACGGCTGCGGACATTGAGGCGGCGGTGGCGGCTGAGGCTCTCGCCAAGGAAGCCAAAGAAAAAGAAGCCAAGGCCAAAGCCGAGGCTAAGGCAAAAGAGGCCTCCGCCAAAGCGGAAAAGGAGGTCAAAGAATGAGCTTCTTAAGCGCTTTGATCACGCCCCAGACTGCGGCCACCGCGGCCTTTGTGATGGTGATCGGTGTCACCATCCTGGGCGCCCTCATTGCAGTGGGAGCCAGGAACATCTTCCACAATGTCCTGGGCCTGTGCCTGTCACTCTTCGGTGTGTCCGGTATCTTCCTGTTTCTCAACAGTCCCTTTGTGGCGCTGATGGAAATCCTCATCTATGTGGGGGCTATCTGCATCGCCATCTGTTTCGCCATCATGCTCTCCGAGCCCCTGTATCTGCCCGGTCCGCCCCGGAACAAGATCAAAGTTCTGGGCGCCGCGGTGGGCGCGGGCGCGGTCTTCGTCTTCCTGGGCCTGTTATTGAAAAAAACCACCTGGACCGCGGCTGCCGAACGCAGCAACGACTGGTCCGTCACCACCATCGGTCATTACCTGCTTACCAATTACGCCTTAATCTTTGAATTAGTCTCCCTGCTGCTGCTGGTGGCCATGCTGGGCGCCATCGTCACAGCCCGGGGCGGCCGCGGTAAACCTTAACTCGAGGGTTTGAGATGCTGCTGTTTAATCAATTGCAGACTTACCTCTATCTGGCCCTGGTGCTTTTTGCCATCGGTCTCTACGGTGTTCTGGCCAGGCGTTCGTTGATCGCCATCCTCATCTCCGTGGAGCTGATCTTAAACGCCGCCAGCATCAATTTCATGGCCTTCAACCGCTTCCTGGCGCCCCACCCCGCCGTGGGACAGGTCATCACCCTGTTCATCATGGCCGTGGCCGCCGCCGAAGCGGCCATCGCCTTGAGCATCATCGTGGCCGTGTACCGGAAGTTGAAAACCATCAACGTTGAACAAGCCACCGAGCTTAGGGGTTGATTATGTGCTCGTGGGATCCGATTCTTCTGGGTTGTTTCCTGACGGTGCTGTTGCCGTTGTCGGCCTTTGCCCTGATCATGATCTTTACCCGGGATAATGCCAAGCTGTCGCTGGCCATCTCCTTGATCGCCAGCACCATCCCCGTGATCATCGCCTGGACCTTTTTCTTCAAGCTGGGGGGGCACGCACCCATCGTCTATAACTTCGACTGGCTGGTTTCCGACATCGTCAAGGTGCCTTTCGGGTTCTTGCTTGACCCCACCAGCCTGGTGATGTTCGTGATCGTGGCCACCATCAGTTGGCTGGTGCAGATCTACTCCATCGGCTACATGAACGGCGACCCGGGCTTCGGGCGGTTTTACGCCGACCTGTCCCTCTTCGCCCTGGCCATGCTTACCCTGGTGATTTCAAGCGGCCTGTTGCAGTTGTACATCGCCTGGGAACTGGTGGGTCTGGCCTCATATCTCCTCATCGGCTTCTGGTACGAAAAATTCTCCGCCTCGGAAGCCGGCAAGAAGGCCTTTGTGGTTACCCGCTTCGGGGACATCGGCTTTTTCATGGGCCTGGTCTTCCTCACCCTTTTCTATGGCAGCCTGGATATCGCCACGGTGAATGCCGCGGCGGTGGCCCAGAAGATGCCGCCCTGGCTCCTCACCACCTCCGGCCTGCTGATCTTCTGCGGCATCATGGGAAAAAGCGCCCAGTTCCCGCTGCACGTCTGGCTGCCTGACGCCATGGAAGGTCCCACCCCGGTTTCCGCCTTGCTGCACTCCGCTACCATGGTGGCCGCGGGCGTCTACCTCCTGACCAGGATCTTCCCGTTCTTTGCGGCCTCCGCCACCACCATGACCGTGATCCTGGCCATCTCCACTCTGACCCTGCTCCTGTCATCCACCATCGCCTTGGTGGCGACCGACATCAAGCAGGTCTGGGCCTATTCCACCATCAGTCAGCTTGGCTTCATGGCCATGGGGCTTGCGGCCGCGGCTTTGGCCTCCGGCACCCTGTTCGCCGGCTACTATCACCTGACCACGCATGCGGCTTTTAAGGCCCTCCTGTTCTTGTGCTCCGGTGTTTTCATCCACCATTTCGGCACCAACGACTTCTTTACCATGGCCACCAACGGCGGACGCAAGCTCTATATACCCATGGCCTGCATCACCATTGCCGCGCTGGCCCTGGCCGGAATCTTCCCCTTTGCCGGCTTCTTCAGTAAAGAGGCCATCTTGGGGACCCTGGGGGCGCTGGACAACAAGCTCTGGCTCGTCCTGGGCCTCTTCGGGGCCTTCCTGACCGCGTACTACTCCTTCCGGGTGATCTTCGTTATGCTCTTTCCCAAGTCACCCCAGGCCTATAGCCAGGTCCCCGGCCATATCGTCCATGTAGAAGACGAGGCCCATGGCGGCCATGGACACGGCCACGATGAATCCCACGGCGTTCCCTGGGTCATGGTCTTCCCCCTTTTGGTGCTCGCCTTCTTCACCCTGATCCTGGGCTTCTGCCATGACTACTTGCAGAAGCTGCTCTTAGGCGAAGTGCATCATCACGCCATGGATTACTTCCTCCTGGTGGCCGCGGTGGGCTGCGCCGTCAGCGGCATCGCGATGGCCTGGGTCGATTGGGGTATGAAAGACGCCAAGTGTGTGGGCTTTATCAGCAAAATGCCGGCCCTGCAAACCTTCTTCATTGAAAAGTGGTATATGGACCACTTCTGGCGCTGGTTCTTGAACCGCATCATTTATGGCACCTTTTCCAAGATATTCACTTACAACGACCGGCGGGTAGTTGACGGCGGCGTGGACGCGGTGGCTTTCTCCACGGTGGGCAGCGGCCGGATTCTGTCCTTCATTCAAACCGCGTTCTTACAATACAACCTGCTGTTTATGGTACTGGTCCTGGCTGGCGTCGGGATCTATCTCATGATGGGCCGCTGATATGACCGAACATGCTGCTTCCTTCCCGTATCTGAGCTGTATGCTCCTGTCCCCCTTTGTGGGCCTGCTCATCCTTCTGTGCCTGAAAAACGAGCAGAAGTTCCTCATCCGGGCAGTGTCCGTGGTGGCGGGGGGTATTTCCCTGGCCCTGGCCATCTTCATCTTTGTCGCCTATGACAAGACCTTAGGCGGCCTCCAGTTCGTCGAGAAGTACGAGTGGGTCAAAACCTTCGGCATCACCTACTTCGTGGGCGTCGAAGGCTTGAATGCCCCGATGCTCCTCCTCACCGGGATCGTCATCTTCACCGGCTGTCTCACCATGTGGGAACTGGAGAACCGCCCCAAAGAATACTTCATCTGGATGATGGCGCTGGTGACCGGGGTCTTCGGCGTGTTCATGTCTTATGACCTGTTCTTCTTCTTCCTGTTCTATGAGATCGCCGTGGTGCCCATGTACATCCTCATCCTGGTCTGGGGCTCCACCCGCAAAGAATACGCCGCCATGAAGCTGACCTTGTACCTCATGGCCGGCAGTGGTCTCATTATCCCCGGCATCCTGCTGCTCTACGCCAGTTCCGGGCTCAACACCTTCAACATGCTTCTGCTGCACCAGGCCCACTTCACCCCCTGGGTCCAAAAGGTCGCCTTCATCCTCCTGTTCTTCGGGTTCGGGGTCCTGGCGGCAGTCTGGCCGCTCCACACATGGTCGCCCGTTGGCCACGTGGCTGCGCCCACCTCGGTATCCATGCTCCATGCGGGCGTGTTGATGAAACTGGGCTCCTTTGCCATCCTCCGAGTAGCCATGTTTCTGCTGCCCGCGGGCTTCCAATACTGGGCCAACCTCATGATGCTTTTGGCCACTGCCGGCATCGTCTACGGCGTCTTCGTGGGCCTGGCCCAAACCGATCTTAAATACGTCATCGGTTATTCTTCAGTCTCCCACATGGGCATCGTCTGCCTGGGATTGGCCACCGGCACGGTGGACGGTCTCAACGGCTCGGTCTTCCAGATGTTCGCCCACGGCATCATGACGGCCCTTTTCTTCTCCTCGGTGGGCTACATTTATGATCGCACCCACACCCGGGATATTCATCAACTGGGGGGCTTCTCCAAGATCATGCCCGTGGCTTCGGCCTTCTTCATCACCGCGGCCCTGTGTGGCGCCGGTGTGCCGGGAATGGCCAGTTTCTGGGCCGAGCTGCTGGTCTTCATCGCCACCGTCAAGGTCTTCCCCATCGCGGGCCTGCTCGCCATCGCCGCTCTGGTGGTGGGCGCCCTGTTCGCGCTTCGGGTAGTCCAGAGCACCTTCTTTAACGAACCAAATCCGAAATTCGTGCACTTTGAAGACGTCAGTCCCTTCCTGGCGCTGCCCCGGATGATCCTCATCGGCACCCTGCTCCTTTTCGGGTTCTTCCCGCAGCTGATGGTAAGCATGATTAAATCCTCGGTCATACCGTTTCTCCAGGGAATGTAACCATGAACATGATGCTTTTCGGACCGGAACTCTATTATCTGGGCATGGCCCTGGTGTTCTTTTGCCTCACTTTGAGGCGCCAGGTGCAGGTGCAGTTGGACTACCAGATCGCCTTGGCCTTGTCAGGCATCGGCGTTGTGGTGACCGGCTACTGCCTGTTCCAACAAGGCGACCTGTTCTTCAAGGCCTACCGGGTGGACCTATTCAGCCAGATCTTCAAGTTCGCCCTGGCCCTGGGTCTCTTTTTGGTCTTGACCATCTCCCACAACCTGGCCCAGATCGAGGAACGCTACCAGGCGGAATTCTACCTCTTTCTCACTACCACCACCATCGGCATGATGATGCTGGTGTCGTCGGTTGAACTCCTCACCATCTATGTGGCCCTGGAGCTTTCCTCCTATTCCCTGTACATTCTGGTGCCGCTCAGGCGGGGTGACGGGATTGATGTCGAAGCGGGCATCAAGTATCTCTTCATCGGCGCGGTGTCTTCGGGCTTCATGCTCTTCGGCTTGAGCTACATCTTCGGCGCCACGGGCTCTACTTATCTCGTCGATATCCTGCCCAAGATGACCCAACTGATGCACAGCCCCATCGGCATCATCGGGCTGCTCCTGGCCATGGCGGGCTTCTTCTTCAAGCTCTCCGTGTTCCCGTTCCACTTCTGGGCTCCGGACGTCTACCAGGGTGCGGCTAATCAAGTCGTGACGTTCATCGCCACCGCCTCCAAAGCCGCCGCAGTGGCCCTGTTGCTGCGCCTGGCGGTTCTCGGCACGGCCGCCGGCTATAACTTCACCGTCGCCCTGGTCATCCTCTCCGTCCTCTCCATGACCCTGGGCAACCTGGTGGCCATCGTCCAGAAAGACTTCAAGCGTATGTTGGCCTACTCCTCCATCGCCCATGGCGGGGTCTTCCTGATTGGCGTCCTCACCATCACCGAGGCGGGCTACATCGGCGCGATCTATTATGCCCTGGCCTACTTGGTGATGAACTTCACCGTGTTCATGGTGCTCTCGGAAGTAGCCACCGACGGCCGGGATCTGAAAATCGCCGAACTGGCCGGACTCTACCGCCGCAGCCCTGTGCTTTCCATGAGCCTGATTTTGGGGATCTTTGCCCTGGCGGGCGTGCCGCCGTCCATCGGTTTTACCGGCAAACTGCTCATCTTCACTTCAGCCATGAACTCCGGCTATTTCTGGCTGGTGTTGATCGCCGCGGTTAACGGAACGATATCCCTTTATTACTATTTGAAAGTGATCTACGCCGCCTATTATATCGATGATCCGGGCCTGCCGGTTATCCAGCTGGCCCTGCCCATGAAGGTGCTCAACTATGCCCTGGCGGCCATCATCATCGGCTTCGGCTTCTTCCCGGACCGCATCGTGGAACTGGCCAAGGCCGCCGCCAAAATGGTCTTGTAAGTTATAGCGATTGCCAAAAGCTCTTTCCTTCTTTCCCTTCTCCCCTTGTGGGAGAGGGTTAGGGTGAGGGGTCCCAATAAAGCCAAAAACCGCCTTCTATCCGGAAAGGCGGTTTTTTTTGGTCTGTGCACCACAGAAAATGAGCTTAACTCATGTGCCCTTTCAAGCGTGCCACCTCCAGATATTTAACTTATTGATGCCATTATAATTATTGCTACAAAACTGGCTACTGACCACTGGCCACTGATAACTGAATCACCTCCCCTACCCGGCCCGCAGTCCTGACTCAAATACCGCTGCGCCCCTGATGTGCATCAGGTCAATCTCATGGCTCCTGAGCCAACGGTACACCGTCTTGCTGCAGACCTGCAGGCGGCGCGATACCGCGCAAATATTTCCCCTCTCAGCCTCGAGGAGCTCCTTCAAGCGAACCGGTGACGGTCGCGCCGCCAAGACACCCTCCGACTCAGCCTGGGGCATTTTCGGCGCCCTGGTCGGCTGCGGCGCAAAAGACAGATCTTCGGCCCTCACTACTCCATCTTTACTAAATAACACCGCCCGGGTGACCACGTTCTTGAGTTCCCGCACATTACCTGGCCAGGCATGTTTTTGCAGGCGGCTCCGGGCTCCGTAGACGAATTTCAGCTCACCCCGGCCGAAGCGTTGACTCGTCTCCCGGGCGAAATGGTCGGTAAGCTTAGGAATGTCGTCGAGGCGTTCGCGTAAAGGGGGCAGGTGGATGGCCAGCACTGCCAGCCGGTCGTATAGGTCCTGACGGAAGCGACCCTGGGAAATTAGCCGGGGCAAGTCCTGGTTGGTAGCAGCAATCAGGCGCACATCCACCATCACCGGGCCGTCTCCCCCCACCGGCTCGATCTCGCCCTGCTCCACTGCCCGGAGGAGCCGGGGTTGGATAGATAAGGGCAGGTCTCCGATCTCATCCAAGAACAGGTTCCCGCCATGGGCCAACTTGAACCTACCTGGCCGGGCCTGGCGGGCGTCCGTAAAGGCCCCCTGCACGTGCCCAAAGAGCTCGCTGCACGCTAAAGACTCCGTCAGGGCGGCGCAGTTCAGACGCTGGCAGGTCTTGCGCCGGACCGGCCCTAGCGCGCAAATGGCCCGAGCCACCAGTTCCTTGCCGGTGCCAGGCTCTCCCGTGATGAGAATAGGTAAATCCGCCTCGGCGTAAGTAGGCAGCCTATCCAGAATTTCGATCAAATGAGGGTCTGCGGTGATGATTTTGGTTAATTCGGAAATTGGAGGATCCGCCGCATCGCCGTCCCCCTGAACCACACGGTGATCAATCCTGATCATGTGGGAGCACCTCCTGTGCCGCCGTCAATAAACCTAAATAAAGTATGAGTATAATTAAATATATTATTATAGTTATTATAACAGCATAGATTAATATTAATGGAAATTAGGAGATTCCTAAATTACACTTCCGGTTTCCCTTAGAAGTAGTCAATATTATTAATTATTTAATTAAATCTATTCAGAATTTCTTCAGCCACCCGCCTTATGTCCGCATGCGCTCCGGTTAAGGCCAAAATTTGCAATTTACCTTTAAAACCCTGTTGCTCTACCCGGCTGCGCTTTTCCACCTGGTCCGCCATGGCCTGGAGCACGTCCACCACCACGGCAGCGTCAGGGTAATCCAGCAACCGAGTCAGGGCACCCCACTCTTCCGGCAAGCCATAATCCTCCAGAAAAATTTTTGCCAGCCCCGCAAATTTCTTGCCACCGTGGCTGGCTTCCAACTTCTTCAAGTCGGTTTGATATTCGGGCCGGGCGCGTTTCCCTTTGAACAAGGCCTCGGCCTGGGCCAGGACCTGTTTGCGGACCTTCTCGGCCTGTTTTTTCGGGACCCGGGGCGCGGCCGGGGCCCGATGCCGGGAGCCGTCCCGCCGTTGATCGATCTCCCGCCAACTGGGCCGCTCTCGGTCGTCATCATCCTTTCTGGGCGGCATACTTCAATTCCTCCTTGACCATCAAATGATCCCAGAACTGAACCGACAAGTTGCAAAGAATCGGTGGCACAGGCGTCTCGCCTGTGCAGGTCAAGCTTTAAGACTCCGATTATTTATCAGGCCACCTGAAAACAGGATGTGTGTCTCCGACTCCTAATAGGCCTGGCAAAATAATCTTCCCGAGATCATCTCCTCCCCCAACCTCACAGCCACGCCCCTTTATAAATTCAAGTACAGTAATTGCAGATACACAAGCATCAATCATATCCTTAGGGCCTGGAACAAAATTAGAAAAATCAATAGTTACTTTAGGAGTAGAACGGCCTTTTAAAATAGAGTACGAAGCTGAAGGAAATACTTCAAACACCCCTTCTCTTTTTCTCAAACAATCAAACAAGCTAAAGCCTAATTGCATCCATTCAGGACAATTTTCCCCCGTTGGAGTCCATTGTGGATTAGCAAGATTTAAGGCTTTAAGGATAACCTCGCAATGCCTGCCATAACCCTTCTCTCCCATTCTCCTTGATCTCCAATGTCCTCTATTACCATCCCAGTAATGATGCCTTGGAGATGAAAGGGGAATTCTGGGGGAATCAATTCCAATAGCTAAATTTTCAATTCCTTTTTTTTCAAATTCATTAATTACTCGGATTAAATCTTTACAGATTTCATTGTTTGAATCTCCGTTTAACCAACCCGAAGAGAGACATGATGCTTTGTTATCCAATATTAAAAAAGGACATCCTCTTTTTATCTGGACGTCAATTCCCATGAAGAATTGAATTTCTAATTTTTGCAACAAACCCTCTTTTTATAATCCATAAGCACAGGCGAGACGCCTATGCCACCAGAAAATAGGCTGCTATTCTCCTGAATTAGCCGCCTCCCCATGAAAGCGATTTTGGGCCGCAGCCAACCCTTCCGCCAGCAAGGTCGCCACCGCCTGGGCCGTCCGTTCTATAAACCCCGCCACGTTTTCCGCATCCGCGGCCGGGAAGGGACAGAGCACATATCTTTCCGTGGGCATCCGGACAGGCGGCCGGCCAATACCCATTTTCACCCGGAGAAACTCTTCGGTGTGGAGTGTGGCAATGATATCCAAAACTCCCTTATGGCCACCGGGACCGCCGCGCTCCACCAACTTGAGGCGCCAGGGCGGCACATCCAGATCGTCATGGATGACCACCAAATCCTCGGGAGTGAGCTTGAAATAAGACAGGAGGCGGGATACCGCCTGACCGCTGAGATTCATATAGGTGGTGGGCTGCGCCAGGATAACCGTGTCCTGCCCCACCCGGCCCCGCCCCCAGAGCGCCGCATGACCGGTGCGGTTGAGCGGTATGCCCCAGAGTTCCGACAGATAGGCCACCACCTGGAAACCCAAATTGTGTTTGGTCCAGGCGTACTCCCGGCCGGGGTTCCCCAATCCCACCAGTAATCGCATAGAAGCCTTCAGCGGTCAGCAGTCAGCTACTGCTGAAAAACGCGAGATTCTCCACCTCGAATGATTATCAACCGGAATGGCCTTAGAACACCAAGAATATGATGAATTACCGATTTTAAAAAGCTGACCGCTGATAGCTGATAGCTGACAGCTATCTCACACAAATAGCGAACTCACCGAATCCTGGTTGTGAATCCGCTTGATAGCCTCCCCCAGGAGAGGAGCCACGGACAGGACCCGGATCTTCTCCAGGCTCGCGGCCTCGGGGGTGAGAGGAATGGTATCGGTGACCGCCAGGGTCTGGATCATGGACCCCTGCAGATTGCTGACCGCGTTGCGGGACATGACCGGGTGGGTGACACAGGCATGGACTTTGCGCACTCCGTGGCGCATCAAGAGCTCCGCGGCCATGGTCAGCGTGGCGCCGGTGGTGACCATATCATCCAGGATGATGGCCTCCTTGCCCCAAACATTGCCGATGAGGGTCATGGCCTTGATGGCCGTAGCGTCCCGGCGTTTATCAATGATGGCTAAAGAGGTATTCAGGCGCTTGGCAAAGGCCCGGGCCCGCTCCACACCTCCGGCATCAGGCGACACCACCACCAGGTCCCCGCCGAAATTCTCCCGGATATAGTCCAGGGTTATGGGAGCCGCATAGAGATGATCCACCGGAATATTGAAAAAGCCCTGAATCTGCCCGGTGTGTAGGTCCATGGTGAGCATGCGGTTAGCCCCGGCGGTGGTGATGAGATCGGCCACCAGCTTGGCGGAAATGGGGGTCCGGGGCGCGGTCTTGCGGTCCTGGCGGGCATAGGCGTAATAGGTGACCACCGCCGTGATGCAGCGAGCCGAAGCCCTTTTCAGGGCGTCACACATGATGAGCAGTTCAAGCAGATGTTCGTTACAGGGCATGGAGGTGGGTTGCACGACATAGACATCCTTGCCTCGCACATTTTCATGGAACTCCACGGAAATTTCCCCGTCGGAGAAGGTCCCCACCGCAGCATCCCCCAGTGGTATCTCGAGATGCCGGCAGATCTTTTCCGCCAGGGGACGATTGGCATTACCGGCAAAGATTATCAGATCGTCCATGCGTCGTTCTCCCACGTGGTTTGGGGTTCCGGGCCGGTGAGGCCCCGGGCTATGGCCAGCCAGCCCTTAAAGCTCCGCCGCAGCTTCAAGCCCGCCTGCTGGGCCGACTCCTTGCTTACAAATAGCCCAAAGAGGGTGGGCCCGCTCCCGGAAATGCCCTGGGTCCAGGCTCCCGCGTTCTTAAGGTCATCCAAGAACGCCCCCAGTTCAGGAAAGCGCTTTAGAGCCACCGCACCCAGATCGTTCCGCACCCAGGTCTCCGGCCGCGCAGGGTCCCAGGTCTCTGTGCGCGGCGGGTCCGGCAGACCGGCAAGATCGAGATTTTCATAGACCCAACGGGTGGATAAGGGGACCCCCGGGTTGGCCAGCAGATACCAATAAGGGAGCAAGGGCACGGGGCTGAGTTGGGTGCCGATGCCACGCCCCACTGACGGTTCCCGATTGAGAAAAAACGGCACATCAGCCCCCAAAAGGCTGGCCAGATGGTGGAGACGAGCCTGGGTAAGGGGCGAACCTGCCAAATCATTCAAGGCCATCAGGGTTCCGGCCGCGTCGCTGCTCCCACCTCCCAGGCCCGCGGCCACGGGAATTCGCTTGGCGAGGTTAAGCAGCACTCCCTGCTGCCGCCCCGTCTCCTCTTGAAACCGCAACGCGGCGCGCCACACCAGGTTCTCTGGCCCGCAGGGCAGATCCGGCGCGTCGCATACCAACCTGATGCCTTCGCCACCCAGGGTGACGGTCAGTTCGTCGGCCAGGGTCAGGGGCTGCATCACGGTCACCAATTCATGGTAACCGTCGGCACGGCGACCTACTACCCTGAGATAAAGATTGACTTTGGCGGGGCACAGCAGCCGGGCCGTGTCCCCGCCGGAGCCCGTAATCAGCCTACCTCCCGGACATACGCCATCCGCAAATCATGGAGCAGATGATCGAGGAGGTGGTCTTCCTCCGGGGTCAGGTTGTTCTTGGTCTTTTCCCGAAGCAGGCCCAACAGGTCGATGGTCTGTTTGGCCAGGGGGAGATTTTTTTCCGGCTTCCCGGTTTCGGGGTCCGGAATCGCGCCCAGACTGATGAACGCGGTAGAACTTAAAGAGAAGATGAAGGAAGGGAAGGTTATTTCCGGCAGGAGCTGTTCCTCTTCGGTTTTACCAGCCTCAGACGCGGCTTTCTGGGAAGCCTCCTGAAAGGCCTCCTCAGCCGCCGCGTCCTTGGCCGCCTGTTCCCGGGCTTTAGCCTTCTCTTCCTCGCTCAGATGGAGATAACGCCGGTCCTCGACGGTATAACCTTTATCTTCGGGTTCACCCATGCTTGCCTCCGGCGAGCGCCTGCCCCTATACTCTAGAGCTCCAACTGATAGGCCATGGCCACATGCTCCAGGGCCCGAAGATCGGCGAGACATTCCGGGGTCACGGGAGTGTCGGTGGCGAGCAGTATAATATTCTGACCCCGCTCCTTCTCCTGGCCCACGGTCATCCGGGCAATGTTGATGCTGTGCTTGCCGATGGTGGTGCCGATGGCCCCGATCACCCCGGGGCGGTCGGTATTATAAATGAACAGCATATGCCCCTCGGGGACGACCTCCATCCGGAATTTATTGATCCGCACCAGGCGCGGCTCGTATTTTCCGAAGATGGTGCCGGCCACTACGTTTTCCTCATTGCCGGCCTTGACGGTCAAGCGGATCAACGTGGAGAAATCCTCTGTGGCGTCCGCCTTTTCTTCGCTGATGTGGATACCCCGGGAGGCCGCCATGGCCGGGGCGTTGACGTAATTCACTTCATCGCCCACCACCGGGTAGAGCAGGCCCTTCAGGATGGAATGGGTTAAAGGCTTGGTATCCAACTGGGCCACTTCGCCCACATAGGCAATGGCCACCGCGGTGACGGGACCTTCGGAGATCTGCGCCTGAAACGCGCCCAACGCCTCGGCCAGCGTGAGATAGGGCTTGAGTTGGGCCATGGCTTCCTGGGACACGGACGGGGCGTTCACCGCGTTCTTGATGGTGCCGTAGAGGAGCAGTTCCAAAATCTGCTCGCACACGGCCACCGCCACATTGGCCTGGGCCTCTTCGGTTGAGGCGCCCAGGTGCGGGGTGCAGACCACATTGGGCAGCTCCCGCAGGGGCCAGTCGGCCGGGGGCGGTTCGGTCTCGTAAACGTCCAGGGCGGCAGCGGCCACCTTACCGTTTTTTAAGGCTTCCAGAAGAGCTACCTCATCGATGAGACCGCCCCGGGCGCAGTTGATCAGGCGCACCCCGGGCTTCATCTTCATGATGGCTTCTTTGCTCAAAAGCTTGGCTGTGTCCTTGGTCTTCGGGGTGTGGATGGTGATGAAGTCGGAACGGGCCAGGAGCTCATCTAAAGAGACCAGTTCCGCCCCGATCTTGGCCGCCAATTCCTTGGTGATGAAGGGGTCGTAGCACAGGACCCGCATCCGCAGGCCCAGAGCCCGTTCGGCCACCACGGTGCCGATGCGCCCCATGCCGATGATCCCCAAGGTCTTATTGAATAGTTCGGTGCCCTGGAACTTCTTTTTCTCCCATTTGCCTTCCCGCATGGAAATAGCTGCCTGGGGAATGTTCCGGGCCATGGCCATCATGAGCGACAAGGCATGCTCCGCTGTAGTGATGGTGTTGCCCCCGGGTGTGTTCATCACCACGATGCCGCGTTTGGAGGCAGCGGGGATGTCCACGTTATCCAGCCCGGTGCCGGCGCGGCCCACCACCTTCAAGCGAGGCGAGGCGGCTATGAGATCCGCGGTGACCTTGGTGGCGCTCCGGATGACCAGGGCGTCGGCATCCTTAATTTCGGCCAGCAGCTCCTCCGGTTTCATACCCGGCTTGGCCACCACGTCAATATTGGGATGGGACTTGAGGATATCAATCCCGGCCTGGTGTAAGTTATCGCTGATCAGGACTTTCATGCCCCCGCCTCCTTGATCAAAATCTCTTGCGCGGCCTTAATCCCCACGCCAGGCTCGACCTTATAGCCCAACCCATTGAGGACCATTTCCAGGCCGCCGAGGGTTCCCAGGAGATCTACGGTGTCGATAAAGCCCATGTGGGCGATCCGGATGATCTTGCCCTTGGCTTGGGCCTGGCCGCCCGCGATCCAGATGCCTTGCTTCCGCAACTCGCTCACCACTTTTTGGCCGTCCACCCCGGCCGGAGTCTCAACCGCAGTCAAGACATCCGAAGGATTATCCTTGGAGTAAAGGGCGAGCCCCATGGCCGCCATGGCCGCCTTGGTGGCTTTGGACAGCCGCCGGTTATGGGCATAGATCTTTTCCAGCCCGAGCTTCCGAATCTTGGCCAGGACTTCCTGCAAGCCCAACACCAGGGATACCGGCGAAGTGTAGGGTGTCTGGTTCTTCCCCTGGGATTTGAGCTGCTTGGTAAAATCGAAATAATATTTGGGCAGGGTGGATTTCTTGACGAACTCCCAGGCCTTGGGGCTCAACGCCGCGAAAGCCAGGCCCGGAGGCAGCATCATGGCCTTCTGCGACCCGGCCACCAGCACGTCGATGCCCCATTCGTCCATGGGGAGCGCATAGCCGCCCAGGGCCGAAATAGCGTCAACGACTAAAATGGTGCCCGGACGGCTTTTGGTCACCGCGGCCAGTTCTTTCACCGGGTGCTGTACGCCGGTGGAGGTTTCATTGGCCTGGACCAAGACCGCCTTGATCTCCGGGTTGGCATCCAGGATCTTGGCCACGGCCTTGGGGTCCACTGCATGGCCCCATTCCACGGGGAGGCGATTCACCTTGACCCCATAGACATTACACAATTCGGTCCAGCGTTCGCCGAATTTACCACCGTCTATCACTAAGGCGGTATCCCCCGCCGACAGGGTGTTGGCTACCGCCCCTTCCATGGCGCCGGTGCCGGTGGCGGTAAAGATCAACACTTCCTGCTCCGTTTGGAACAGGTATTTCAGCCCTTCCCTCACTTCGCCCAGGATTTCCATAAATTGGGGCGAACGGTGGTGAATGATGGGCTGCGCCATAGCCAGCTGAGTTTCCGGAGCGACAGGAGTCGGTCCCGGGGTCATGAGATACATTTTCATCGTTTCTTCCTTACCTTACGACCTCGCCATGCAGCGATGGGAATTTGTAAGAAGCCTGTGGAATTAATAATTTTATTTGGAATTCCCCCCACTGTCAAGCCTCCGGCCCGATGATTTGTGAAGCAAAGCACAGATGACAAGTCCGCTCTCATTCAATTTGTGGACATAATTTTCATATTGTTTCAAAAGTCTTACATAATTTCTTGAGGCTTTCCCAAATAAGCCTGATTTTATAAGACTTTTGCTATGGCATATAATTTGCTTTAAGTATTTTAATACCAAATAAGGTTTATCTATGTCTAAGTTCCAAATCGGCCTCATGGTTGGTTGTCTGCTTGGAGCCCTGATCATGGTGGTGGCTCTGGGGATAATCCAACTCTATCTCGAAAAACGGCGGGAGCAGCACGACCAGGTCAGGGAAAAGACTGCCCGGGAAATCCAGGCTGCTATCGGGGCGCACTCTTATGCCAAGCACGACTCCTTAAGTCACCTGCCCTTCCCGACCCTGGAGGAGCCGGGTGCGGAAGAGGACCTCACCATCTGTTATGTGTCTATCCGCATAGAATAGCCGAGCGTAAGGGTCTGACTCGCAGACCGTGGTTTGTTTACTTTGATCCGCCCTCCAACTTCGCCATGCCTGGCCCTCATCCATACCCAACACCTGCCGGTAAAATTTAAGCAAACCCCTGCTCTTCTGACAGGCTCAGGCGTTTGACTTCCTGGCCTAAACCGGGTACAATCCTGACAACCCTGCCGAGGACCGCAACTGTGCCTGAATCCTGGAAATTTCGCATCCTGCGTCGGGAAGCCCGCCGTCACCGACTCATTCTCGAAGGTCACGCCACTCCCCCTTATGAGCGGCCCTATCACGATCCTCTCTTCTTTTACGCCGTGATGGGTCCGGATCATCTCTCTCTGGAAGTGAGCCGGGACTTCGATGGCGAACGCCTGCTGGAGTACCTTTACACCCGGCTGGGCCAGCCGGTGGAGCCGCCCCGGATTCAGGTCGGCGGCCGCCAGGACGAAGAAGAAGGCGCCTTGCTCCTGGTAGACTGGCGTTTTCCTACAGCCGGGCGGGAGGAAATGATCCGCCGCATGAGCGACATCCTGGGGCAATCCCTGGTCGATTGACATCATTTTCTTTGCGCCTCTGCCCCTTGCGCTTTTGCGTGAGATAAAAACCCTCAATGTGTCTTTACGTAAGATAGAACAGCATCAGGAGGATTAATGATCCATCTGGGAGACTACGACCCCAAGCTGGAAGGTATCTGGTGGGTGGAAGAAGCCGGCATGAGCTGCAATGTCTACGTCCTGGATGAGGGCCGCACCCTCATCGATGCCGGTAACTTCTACGGCATGCTCCATGAGATGAGCCAGGAGTTCGATATTTCTCTTTTGCAAAACCTGTTCATCACTCACTGTCACTTCGATCACGTGGGCGGGATGGGTGAGCTCTTTGACTGGTCTAACCCTAAGGTCTACGCCCACATGGATACCCTCCCCTATATCAATTTTCGCAATGTGCCCTTTATGCAGATCATGGAGAAAGCCGGCCGCGTCGACCAGGTGGTGATGTTACGGGGGGGTGAGCGCATCCAGGTGGGGCCCCATCTCCTGGAGGTTATCCCTACTCCCGGTCATACCAAGGGTGACATCTGTCTTTACGAGCACCATAACCGCATCCTTTTTTCCGGGGATACGGTGTTCCCCAGCAGCGCCACCGAAAATATCCTGGCGGATGCCGATAAGCAACTGGGCGATATGGACCAGCAAATAGCTTCCCTGGCCCGCCTGGTACCCTATCCGGTGGATTTTCTTCTCCCCGGACACGGTATGCCGGCCTTCTCCGACGGCAGCGACCACGTGCTCAACGCTTACATTGAAACCCGTAAGGGCAAAGAAGAAGATCCCCGCCAGCCCTATCTGGATGCAGCCAAGATGCTGGGCGAAGCAGGCCGGCCGGAAAAGGCGCTGGAATGCTACAACATGACCTTGATGCAGGACCCCGCCAATATGGAGGCCCTGGTCTACAAAGCCACGACCTTAACTGAGCTCCAGCACTATGACGAGGCTCTGGAGATCTTTGATAAGATTCTGAAGGTGGCGCCGGATCTGGATGAGGCCAATACGGGCAAAGGCTTTGCCCTGCTGGGGTTAGGTCGGGTGGATGAAGCCTTTAAGCTTCCGGGCTTTGCCGCCCGCTTAAAAGAGTTGGTCTGATACCGTTGTTCGTTTCTCATTTTTCGTTTTTGGTTAATATATAACAGTTTTAAAGACCAAAATAGAAATCCACCGGAAAACGAAAAACGAAAAACCAAGAACGAAAAACGAGATAGGTGGGAACCCCGGTGCCTCAAAACTGGCACATTGCCATCGATAACCTGGAGCAGCGCCGCAAAGTGGCTATGGTTGAAGGCCACGCCCGCGGGGATGATTCTCCCCCCGGCGACGACCCCGTAGAATTCTCCCTCACCCTGTACCGTGACCAGGCCTCTTTAAACGTGCCCGCCTCTACCCAGGGGCGGGCCTTCATTGCCCGCCTCACCGAAATCCTGGGAACCCCGCGCATGGAACCCACCGTTAAATGCAGTTGCTCTTGGGGTGACGGCGTCATGGGGGCCATGCTCCTCGTGCTCTGGGACCTCCCGCAGGACCCGGCCTCGCCGACGCTCCAGGAGCTCTCCACCTTTTTGGGAATCACGGTCGTCTTGCCGGCTTAAAATCAACGCTGCATTAACCTTGAACTTCGAACTTTGAACGTTGAACTCTTGCTTCATTGACGTGCAGCAGGGGTGACACCAGGCTGCGGATGCACGATAACGATCCAGGGCAGGCACAGGGCCTTCTGCTCCGATGCATAGGGGAAGCCGGAAGGCAGATACGCCCCAAAGGGGCACTGGCCGCAAAGCTGGCCCTCGCTGCCGCAAATATCCCGGAGGCGCTGGGGATCGCCGATCAACTGGCGCAATTCTGCCTGCAAGGCCTCGATGTCTTTCAATTGGGGCTGCGCGATCTCCTCGATCATCCGCTGCATCACCACGGCCAAGTCCAGCAGCAAGGGCGGCAAGCTCTCCTCGGCCTTCTTCAGCCGTACCAAAAAGTCATGGGTCTGCACTCCAGAGGTGCTCATAGCTTAATCTTCTTTCCTCCCGGTCCGCCGGGAAACCGGATGTGGTCCAGCATCCCGGCTCCCAGATAGATCTTATATAACGTATTGAGCCATTTATTGGGCTTGGCGACATACTCCAGTTCCGGCCGCCGCCCGGCGCCCCATTCCATAAGAAACTGGGTAAAAATAATCCACTGCATCAGCTCTTCCGGCTGCTCCAGCACGGAAGGATAATAGCGAAATTCCACGGTCCCCCGATACCAATAGGAATGCAGGTTGAGGCCGTGGTAGCGGGTGGGGTGGAGCTTTCGATGCCGCGAGGTCTTGGCGTCATCCCGGTTTTCGGGGGAATACCAGAGATTTTTCACCAGAGGCGCCCGCCGTTCGGAGCCATTGTGCCGAAACCACTTATAGAGATCAATTTCCAGGGGCCGGCAGGTTTCGGCCTGGCGACGCTCTTCCGGGAGCAGGTGATAGATATAATTCTCAAATATCGCCACGATCCGCATCAACTGAAAAAGTTCCTGGTTGCCGAAGGTTGCCGGATCTACCCCGTGGTGGACGTGGAAACCGCAGGTTTCATTCACCTGGATTTCTGGAAACTCTTGCAGCAGCTTGAAAATTTGAAAGATCCGAATCAGCCCCTGAACTCCCGTGAGAATGGGGCTCACCAGTTCGCCGCCCCCGGCCCCTTTGACGGAGTCGTCCGTCACAAAGGACCAGGCTTCGTACGGTGGTTCATTGGGAGAAAACCCGTTCAGGATGATGCCCCGCTGCTGAAAGACCTGGGGGAGCAAAACCCCCTGGGGGGAGCGGTTCTTGATCTTGTAAGGGGGGATGACCTCCCGGTCGCCGGCGGAGAGGCTGTACTTCAGTCCAAAAAACTCGATCTCGACGCCGAAAGGCCGCTCCGTAAAATAACGGAGCATGGGGTAGCGCTCTTTCAGACGCACTTCCTCTTGGGCAAGTGAGGCGCTATCCTCCATCTTCTCCTCGATCCGCATGATTCCAGGAAACCGGTGTCGCCTTCCCCGCCATAGTTCTTTATACCCAAAATAAATTGGCAAATCAAGGAATTGCTCTCATTGCCGGCTATCTTTGGGAGGAGAGCGTTACTGCAGGAAGGCCATTCAGAGGCGGTTATACCAGTGTGCATTCAAATGGTGGCACAGGCGTCTCGCCTGTGCAGGGCAGGCTAAAGCTTGCGATTACCCGAATAGCTTCTTGAACCTAGGTATTACGTGGCTCCAGGCCCGACAAACTGGCAAAACTATTCTGGCCCAGGTGACCCGATCTTATCCCCTCCCCTAAACTTTGGGCGAGGCATACCGGCCTGGACCAGTTCACTAAGCAACTAATGTGGGCGCGTCACGGCGATTCGAGAGAACCCCGTCGGGATCATCTTCTATTGAGGGTACTTCACCTCAAAGACCCGCTTGGCCACTGCAAACGTACCTTCGTAGTAGGGCTCTCTGAGGTTGGTAACGGTTACACCATAGCGGTGGTTGGAGGCATGGATCATCTTCCCCTCACCCAGGTAGATGCCGGCATGGCCAATGTGGCCACCCCGATTGAAGAAGAGAAGATCTCCCGGCAGCAGCTTGGAAAAATCCATTTGGCGGGTCACTACCTTTCCCACCTGGGCCTGTTCGGCACTGGAGCGAGGCAGGTCGATCTTGAACCCATGGTAAATGAACTGCACAAACCCGGAGCAATCTGTGGCCGAACTGGTTTCCAAGGACGCACCCCTGGCATAGCGGGCGTGACGGTAAGCGTTAGCCTTGGTTAAGACCAGCTGAGAGAAATCCCAGGGTTCAAACGTATTAAAGCCACGGGAGGTCGAAGACCCACGATCGATCTTGTCTTCCTGCTTGGGCGGCTGCGACAGCGGGGTGGTAAGGGTCTTTTTGGGGGCGGTCAGAGGCTCCAGCAAGAATTTGCCATCCCGTTGGGGCGTGACTTTCATCAGCGGAGCCGACTCCGTTACCCCACTCCGGGAGGGACTGGAAACCATGGAGGATTCAACCACTTCGCGTTCGTCGGAATGACTCCGCGAGGAGCGGGATCTATAGCTTTTCGAACTTTTACTAGATTTACTTTTCTTAGCGACCTTCTCTGTCTTCGTGGATCGCTTTTTGACGCTTTTGGTAGGGGTTGAAAAAGCCAGGCTAGGGGAAAAGGTTAATGCCAGAGTGATTGCCGCACTCCATAAGAATCGATTCACCATCCAGAACCTCCTTTGTTATGGGACAATCCGGGAGGGAACTAAAAGCCATTTTTAGCTCCGGTCATTTGGCCGGCAATGCTCAGAGTAGTCCGATAGAGAGCATTCCTTTCAAGGTTTCAGGGTAGGTAATTTTGCCTAGACCAAATTAGGTAGAAATACCTATTCAATTGGCTGCAATTTAGTCTATGAAAAACAAGATGTCAACCCCTTTTTTTCCTCAAATCTGAGCCGACCCAAAGATGTTTAACATAATTAACATGTTATAGAAGATAATAATTTATTGAATCAAGCCGCATCACTAAGGGTTTATGATGGTTAGCGAGAACAACCGGGCTTGGAGGCAGGGCAGGTTTATACCAACGGCCTGGTAAGGAGCAGACCTGGATACAAGGGAAAGGGGCCAGAGACGATTTACCAAACGCCTCGGCCCCCCGACAAAAAAACCAAAAACGAAACTAGAAAAACGGGAAAAGGGTTAACCTTCCGCGGCCTTTTTCTTCTTGACCTTGGGCAGGGTTTCGGGGCGATCCACCAGCTCGAGAATGGACATGGCGGCGCCATCGCCCAACCGGACTCCCAAATGGATGATCCGGGTATACCCCCCGGGACGGTCCTGGAAACGCTCCTTGAGCTCCCCGAAGAGCTTAGCCACTACCTTCTTGGAGCGCACCACCGCCATCGTCAGGCGCCGGGCGTGCAAGTCGCCACGTCTGGCCAGGGTAATGACCTTCTCGGCCCACATGCGGGCTTCCTTGGCCTTGGCCCGGGTAGTCTCCACCCGCTCTCTTTCCAACAGCGCGGTCACCAAATTCCGAAGCATGGCCTGGCGATGCTCCGTAGTCCGGCCCAGGCGCCGACCAGCCTTTAAGTGTCTCATGCGACCTCTTCCTTCCTTTCCGGCATCTGATCAGGGGGCGTAAAGCTTTCCAGCTTCATGCCCAGGTGCAGCCCCATCTCTACCAAGATCTCTTTGATCTCGTTGAGAGATTTGCGGCCAAAATTTTTGGTCTTCAACATCTCCTGCTCGGTTTTCTGGACCAGCTCGCCGATATAGCGGATATTGGCATTCCTCAAACAGTTGGCGGCCCGCACCGACAGTTCCAGTTCATTGACACTGCGATAAAGATTCTCGTTAAAGGTCGGCGGCTCTTCCAAAGACTTCTCTTCGGCCCCCAGGGGTTCCTCTTCGAAGTTGATGAACATGGTAAGATGTTCTTTAAGAATCTTGGCGGCATAGGCGATGGCATTTTCCGGGGTGATACTGCCGTCGGTCCAGACCTCCAGCGTCAGCTTGTCGTAGTCCGTCCGCTGCCCCACCCGAGCCTGGGTCACCACGTAATTGACCTTGCGGATGGGCGAAAAAATGGCGTCCAGGGGAACATAGCCGATGGCTTGGTCTTCGTCTTTATTGGCCTCGGCGGGCACAAAACCCTTGCCCGTCTTTACCGTCATCTCCATCACCAGTTCGCCGTCCGCCGCAAGGGTGGCAATGTGATGCTCGGGGTTGAGGATTTCCACCATGCCATCCGTCTGGATGTCTCCGGCTTTAATCTCCCCTTTGCCGCGGGCCTCAATATGCAGCATCTTGGTGCCTTCGGAAAGTATCTTCAAACGCACCTGTTTCAAATTAAGCAGGATCTCGGTGACGTCTTGCATTACCCCGGGGATGGCAGAAAATTCGTGATAGACATCCTTGATGCGGACCGCAGTGATGGCCGATCCCCGCAGGGAGGAAAGCAAAACCCGCCGCAGGGCGTTGCCCAAGGTGGTGCCGAAACCACGCTCCAAGGGCTCGCAGGCAAACTTGCCATAAAAGCGGTTATGGGTCTCACTATCGACTTCCAGCCGTTTGGGCTTAATAATATCGGTCCAATTTTTGTGAATCATGGCTCCTCAGAGAACTACTTACCTTTTAGGTCCCGGGCTTCCGCGGCCTGTCGGCCATATCCGGAAGTCCGCCTCCCGTACGAACCGTGCGGTCGGGGGAGAGTCTGGGAACGTAAAGGGTCATGATGCTATTTTGAATAAAGTTCCACGATGAGATGTTCTTGAATCGGCATGGTGATATCTTCCCGCGTGGGGAACATGACCACCCGACCCTGGGCCTCATCCTTGTTGAACTCGAGCCACGGAGGACAGCCGCGCCGCGCCACCGCTTCCATGGCATCTTTGATCAAAGGCAGGCTGCGGCCCTTTTCCGTTACTTGAATCACATCTCCCGTCTTTACCAGGAAGGAAGGCAAATTCACCTTGGCGCCGTTGACCATGACATAGTTATGGCGCACCAATTGCCGGGCCTGGGTCCGGGAGTTGGCAAACCCTAACCGGTAGACGATGTTGTCCAAACGCCGTTCCAGAAAAACCAACAGATTGGTCCCGGTCACCCCTTTCTGCCGTTCGGCCTTTTCAAAATAGCTGCTGAACTGTTTCTCCAACACGCCGTAAATCCGTTTCACCTTCTGCTTTTCCCGAAGCTGCAGGCCGTAATCGGAAACTTTGCTCCGGCGCTGGCCATGCTGGCCCGGCGGGTAGTGACGCCGCTCGATGGCGCATTTATCCGTGTAACAGCGATCCCCTTTGAGATAGAGCTGCATCCCCTCCCGGCGGCAAAGCCGGCATGCTGGTCCCACATATCTAGCCACTGTTGATACCTCTCCTTAAACCCGACGACGTTTGGGGGGGCGGCAGCCATTGTGGGGAATGGGGCTGACATCCCGAATCAGGTTGACGCTCAGGCCCGCGGCCTGCAAGGCACGGAGCGCTGCTTCCCGGCCCGCGCCCGGCCCTTTGACAAAGACATCCACGTTCCGCATGCCGTGGTCCATGGCCTTCCTGGCCGCATCTTGCGCCGCCAGCTGGGCCGCAAAAGGCGTGCCCTTCCGGGAGCCCTTGAAGCCCTGGGTCCCCGCCGAGGACCAGGATATGACATTACCCCCGGGATCGGTGATGGTCACCAGGGTGTTGTTAAAGGTGGCCTTAATGTGTGCAACTCCCACCGGGATATTCTTCTTTTCCTTTTTCTTCTTGGTGCGTGTCTGCGCTTTAGCCATCGCCCCTCCTTAAGCCTTCTTCCGTTTGCCCACGACGCTGCGACGCGGGCCTTTACGGGTGCGGGCGTTGGTATGGGTCCGCTGCCCCCTCACTGGCAGGCTCCGGCGGTGCCTGAGCCCCCGGTAGCTCCCCAGGTCCATGAGGCGCTTAATGTTCATGGAGACTTCGCGTCGGAGGTCCCCTTCCACTTTGCAGGTTTGGTCGATCACCTGCCGAATGCTGGTGATTTCGCCCTCGTTCAACTCGGACGTCTTGGTGCTGGGTTCAACCTTGGCTTCCTGCAGCACCCGCGTCGCGGTGGTGCGCCCGATACCGTAAATATACGTCAGGGCGATCTCGATTCTCTTGTTTCGGGGTAAATCGATCCCGGAGATTCTGGCCAATTCCTTCCCTCCCCCTTAGCCTTGACGCTGCTTATGCTTGGGATTTTCGCAGATCACCCGCACCACACCTTTGCGGCGAATAATCTTACACTTGGCGCACATGCGTTTCACTGAGGCTCTCACCTTCATAAGTTTTGTCCTATCTGACCCGGTAGACGATGCGCCCCCGACTCAGGTCGTAAGGCGACAATTCCAGGATAACTTTGTCTCCCGGGAGAATTTTAATATAGTGCATCCGCATCTTCCCGGAAATATGAGCCAGCACCTTGTGACCATTGGGCAACTCCACCCGGAACATAGCATTGGGAAGAGGCTCGATCACCGTCCCTTCAACTTCGATGGCATCTTCTTTTGGCATCTACCGTGTCTTTATAGTGAGTTTATGGAGCGTTCTTGGTTGTCCGCTTTTCCTTACAATAAACGAAATTGCCTTACATTCTTTATCGTTTGAAGCAATTTTAAAGTAATCGTCGTCTCTTCCCCTCCTGTGCAAAAGGGGGGGTTAGGAGACATTTCTCTTAATTTCTGAATCCCAACAATAAATTATAAATTAGAGTCGGCTTAAAATCAAGACGCCATTCTCCGTCACTGCCACACTGTGTTCAAAATGGGCGGCGTAAGACCCATCCTGCGTAACTGCGGTCCAGCCATCCTTCAAAATCCGCACCCGCCAGGAACCCAGAGAAGTCATGGGTTCAATGGCCATGGTCATGCCCACCTGCAGGGTCGGCCCCCGCCCCGGCGGCCCATAATTGGGGATCTGCGGGTCCTCGTGGAGCGACCGGCCAATACCGTGCCCCACAAACTCCCGGACGACCCCAAAGCCGGCCCCTTCCACCACCTCCTGCACTGCATGGGAGATGTCGGACAGGCGGTTACCCGCTTTGACCATGGCGATGCCGGCGTACAGGGATTTTTCCGTGGCCTCCATGAGGGCCAGGGCCTTGGGGTCTACTTCCCCCACCGGCACCGTAATAGCGGCATCCCCATAGTAGCCGTCGTACTTCACCCCAAAATCCAGGCTCACCAAGTCCCCGGCCGCTAGCCGGCGAGACCCGGGAATCCCGTGGACCACCTCTTCGTTCACCGAGACGCAGATGGACCGGGGATAGCCACGGTAGCCTTTGAAGGCCGGCTGCACCTGGCGCTGGCGGCACATCTCTTCCGCCGCCTCATCCAATTCCCTGGTCTCGACTCCCGGTTTGACTTTTTCTTTAACCCCCTCCAGGACTTCGGCCACGATGCGGTTGGCCACCTCCATCTTGGCGATCTCCTGCAGGGACTTTAACAGGATCATAAACCCTTGCGCCTCTGCGTCTTGGCGCCCCGGCCGTGAACGAGACCGCCAGGGCGCCAGGCACGCTCAGAAGCTTTAGTGCTTGCAGCCGCAGCTGCAGCCGCCGGAAGATCCCGCGACGATGTTCACAATCTGTTTGAAGATGTCGTCAATGCCGCCCACACCCTTAATGGGCCGCACCAAACCCTTGGCGCTGTAATAGCCGATCAGCGGCGCCGTGGCCTGGTTATATGTGCTCAACCGGGACCGTACTGTGGTCTCGTTGTCGTCGTCCCGCTGGTAGAGCTCGCTGCCGCACTTGTCGCAGATGCCTTCTTTCTTGGCAGGGGTGAACTTGATGTGGTACATCTGGCCGCAGTCTGCGCTTTTGCAGGTTCGCCGCCCGGTGAGCCGGGTCACCAGCGCTTCTTCGTCCACGTCGATGCTGACCACATGGTCGATCTTGGTCCCTAAGCTCACCAGTACCTTATCCAGGGCTTCGGCCTGGGGCACCGTGCGGGGAAAACCGTCCAGGATAAAGCCTTTCTTGCAGTCGGCCATCGCTAGACGATCCTTAATGATGCCGATGACTACTTCATCGGGCACCAGTTTCCCGGAATCCATGTATTCTTTGGCCTTGCGGCCCATTTCCGTCCCTTCCTTCACTGCCGCCCGGAGGATGTCGCCGGTGGAGATCTGGGGGATCTGGAATTTCTCGATAAGTTTTTTGGCTTGTGTACCTTTGCCCGCGCCTGGGCCGCCCAACAGGATCAGATTCATAGCTTCCTCCTTCTTTAGGTCAACGCCGTACCCGGCTCATACGCTTTTTCATGAATCCCTCATAGTGGCGGGTAAGCAAATGCGATTCGATCTGGCTCATGGTATCCATGGCCACCCCCACCACGATCAACAGGGCCGTACCACCGAAGTAAAAAGGCACATTGAATTTCCGGATCAAAATGGAGGGCAGTACGCACACTGCCGACACGTAGATCGCGCCTCCCAAAGTAATGCGGGTCAGGATTCGATCAATATATTCCGAGGTGGGCTTGCCCGGCCTCAGCCCCGGCACGTAACCCCCCCACTTTTTTAGGTTATCTGCCACATCCACCGGGTTGAAAGTCACCGCGGTGTAGAAATAACAGAAGAAGAAGATCAGACCGACGTAGACGAGATCATGCACCCCGCCGCCCGGCGACATGGCATCCGCCACCCACTTGACCCACTCATTGTGGACGAAGCCGGCAATCGTCGCTGGAAACATGAGAAGCGATGAGGCGAAAATCGGCGGGATAACGCCTGAGGTGTTCACCTTCAAGGGCAAATGGGTGCTTTGGCCGCCGTACATGCGGCGCCCCACCACCCGTCGGGCGTACTGCACCTGGATTCGTCGCTGGCCCCGCTCTACGAAGACGATGAAACCCACCACCACCACCATCGCCACCATGAGGAGGACCATGAGGATGGGCATGATCTCACCCGTCTTGATCAACTCGACGGTTTGGATCAGGGCGGAAGGCATGCGGGCCACGATCCCTGCGAAGATGATCAGGGAGATGCCGTTGCCGATGCCCCGTTCCGTAATCATTTCCCCCAGCCACATGATGAACGCTGTGCCCGACGTCAGGGTGAGCACGGTCATCAGGCGGAAGGCCCAGCCGGGGTGCAGCACCACCGGCATATTGCTGGACCCGCCGGTCATGGACTCCAGGCCAATGGCGATCCCGATCCCCTGGATGGCCGCGATGACCACAGTGCCATAGCGGGTGTACTGCTTGATCTTCTTCTGTCCAGCCTCGCCTTCCTTATAGAGCTTTTCAATGCCGGGGATCACCACCTTGAGCAGTTCAATGATGATGGAGGCGCTGATGTAGGGCATGATCCCCAGCGCAAAGACGCTCAGGCGCTCTAAAGCGCCACCGGAGAACATGTCGAACAGCCCGAAAATGGTGCCCCGCTGCGCCGCAAAAAACCGCATCAGGGCATCGGCGTCGATCCCCGGGGTGGGGACCTGGCAGCCCAACCGGTATACCGCCAGTATCAAGAGGGTAAACAGGATGCGGCGCTTCAACTCCGGGATCTTGGCGATGCTGGAGAAAGCTGACACTTAGAGGACCTCCACCCGACCTCCGGCAGCTTCAATCCGGCTCCGAGCCTGTGAGCTCACCGCCTGGATCTTCACCACAAGGGGCACGGTCACTTCGCCCTGGCCCAACAGCTTGATCCGCTTGACCTGGTTTTTCACCAGACCCGCGGACTTCAAGGCGGCTTCATCCACCACCGTATCCGCGGGGAACCGGTTCAGGTCCCGCAGATTGACGATGGTCCAGGCTTGCCGGAAAATGTTGTTGAAACCCCGTTTGGGGATCCGCCGGGTTAGAGGCATCTGACCGCCCTCAAACCCCGGTTTGACGCCGCCCCCGGCGCGGGAGTTCTGCCCTTTGAAGCCCCGGGCCGCGGTTTTGCCCCAACCCGAACCGGGGCCGCGGCCGACGCGTTTCTTTTTATGCTTGGAACCCGGGCTGGGTTGCAATTCCGAAAGGCGCATCTGCTATTCTCCTTCGGGGACCTGCCGCACCTGGAGCAAATGCTCCACCTGGCGCACCATTCCCATAATGGCAGGGGTTTCCCGGTGCCGCACCGTTTTCTGCATGCGGGTCAACCCCAAAGTCTTCAGGGTCAGACGGTGCTTCGGCGGCCGGCCGATGGGACTCTTTTTTAAGGTTATTTCCAGAAACATGGCTTTAGCTCTCAGCTTTCAGCTTTCAGCGATCAGCTAAAAGCTTCAAAAGTATTTACAACGAATTGTTTTGGCTTGTTGCCTAGCCTTTATAAGGTGCGCACGCTTAGAGCCTGCGACGACATCAACCAGCTGATAGCTGACTGCTGACAGCTGACAACTGCCTTATCCTAGTATTTCCGCCAGAGGCCGGTTGCGCCGGGCGGCCACGTCTTCCGGGGCCGACAGCATTCCCAAGGCCACCATGGTTGCCTTCACCGCGTTGTGCGGATTGTGGGAACCCAGGCACTTGGTCAGGACGTTTTTGATGCCCGCCACTTCCACCACCGCCCGCACCGGACCGCCGGCAATGACCCCGGTCCCTTCCGAAGCCGGTTTCAACAGGACCCGTCCGGCCCCGAACACCCCGGTCACCTGGTACGGAATGGTGCTGTTTTGGATGGGGACCGTGATCATGGACTTCTTGGCCTGCTCCACGGCCTTGCGGATGGCTTCGGGCACTTCGTGGGCCTTGCCCAGACCAGCGCCTACCTTGCCTTGACCGTCGCCGACCACGACAATGGCGCTGAATCGAAAGCGGCGCCCGCCCTTGACGACCTTGGCGACGCGGTTGATGCTGACCACCTTATCGGTAAATTCCGATGCCTCTGGTTCGAACAAGCTTACCTCCGAAAGTAGCTGTCAGTTATCTTGTTGCCAGTTATCAGTTAAAAAGATTCTTTACTGGTCACTGGCCCCTGACCACTGGCCACTGTTTCTTAGAATTCCAGGCCGTGTTCCCGGCAACTGTCCGCCACGGCCTTCACCCGGCCGTGATAAAGAAAACCATTACGATCGAAAACGACTTTAGCAATGCCCTGGGCCTTGGCCTTGGCCGCCAAGAGTTTGCCCACCGCCTTGGCCTTATCCACTTTCTTCATACCGCTGAGCTGGTCCTTCAGCTCACCGCTCAAGGTGGAGGCTGCCGCCAACGTCTGGCCTTTGTCGTCGTCAACGATCTGGACATAGATATGTTTGGTGCTGCGAAAGACCGAAAGCCTAAACCGGTCTCCCCCGGCAAGTTTCTTCTTAATCCGCTGTTTCCGCTTCAGCCGCGCCGCTACTTTAGGGTTCATACGCACTCTCCTTTAACGGCCGCCGGCCTTGCCAACCTTGCGGCGAATCACTTCGCCGGCATACTTGATCCCCTTGCCCTTATAGGGGTCGGGTGGCCGCAAGCGCCGAATCACCGCCACCGTCTGGCCCAGAAGTTCCTTGTTGGCGCCAGAGAACTCGATGCGGTTGGCTTTCTCGACCTTGACCGTAATTCCCTTGGGCAGGGGAAACTCCACGGGATTGGAGTAGCCAATATTGAACACCAGGGTGTCCCCCTTGGCTTCCACCTTGTAACCGGTGCCCACCAATTCCAGTACTTTGGTAAACCCCGCGCTGGTCCCGGTGACCATATTGGCCGCCAGGGTGCGGGCTAGACCCCAGTAGGAACGGGTGAGCCGGTTGTCATCCTGGGGCTCAACGACAATATCTTTATCCCCGATAACGATATTGACCCGGGGTGGCATAAGTTGGCTCAGAGTCCCATTGGGACCGGTGACCACCAACTTGCCCTCTTCCATCTTGACCTTTACCCCTTTGGGTAAAGGCACCGGCAATTTTCCGATACGGCTCATATCTTCACCCTTACCAGATCTCGCACAAGACCTCACCGCCCACGCTCAGCTTGCGGGCCTGGCGGTCGGTGATGACCCCCTGAGAGGTCGAAATGACCGCCACTCCCAGGCCGCCCTGCACTTTGGGCAGCTCGGCATGGCCGGTGTAGACCCGGCGCCCGGGTTTGCTGATCCGTTTCAGTCCCTGGATGAGCGGTTGCTGATGATCAGCGTACCGCAGATAGACCCGCAGGATGCCCTGGCGATTGTCTTTAATGACTTTATAATTTTTAATGAACCCTTCTTCTTTGAGGATGCGCGCCAGGTTGATCTTCATGCGGGAAGCAGGAATATCCACCTTGTCAAACCGCGCGCCCCCGGCGTTGCGAATCCGGGTCAGCATATCGGCAATGGGGTCGGTCATACACATAGTTTGCCCTACCAGCTGGATTTCGTTACCCCAGGGATCTCTCCCTTGAGGGCCATGTTGCGGAAACAGATACGGCAAATGCCGAACCGCCGGAGAAATGCCCGGGGACGTCCACAAAGCGGGCAGCGGTTATATTTCTGCACCGGGTACTTCGGTTGGCGTTTTGCCTTGGCAATCAACGATTTCTTGGCCATTTGCAGCTCTCCGTAGGGGCAGGTTTTAAACCTGCTCCTACAATTATTTTCTAAAAGGCATCCCCATGAGCTTGAGTAAGAACCTTCCTTCTTCATCGCTGGGGGCGCTGGTCACGATGGTGATATTCATCCCTTTGACCTTGTCGATCTTGTCGTAGTCGATCTCCGGAAAGATAATCTGCTCTTTGATGCCCAGGGTGTAGTTGCCCCGGCCGTCAAAAGCCTTTTCGCTCACCCCCCGGAAGTCCCGCACTCGGGGCAGCACCACGTTCAGCAGCTTGTCCAGGAAGTAGTACATACGGTCCCGGCGCAAGGTCACCATGCAGCCGATGGGCATACCTTCCCTGAGCTTGAACGCCGCAATGGACTTTTTGGCCCGGGTCACCACCGCCTTTTGGCCGGTGATCGAACCCAACTCCACCGCAGCCGACTCAAGGAGCTTAATGTTCTGGATGGCCTCCCCCAACCCGATGTTGACGACGACCTTCTGAACTCGGGGCACCTGCATGGAGCTCTTATACTTGAACTCCTGCATCATGAGGGGGATACACTCGGTCCGATAAAAATCCGCCAGGCGCGGCTTGCCAGTGAAGGCCACGGCCGGAGCCGCAGTTTTCGCCGCAGCTTTTTCCGCCGGCTTGGCACCGCCCTTGGCCGCCTTCTTCTCAGTTGGCTTGCCCTGGCCCTTGGCCTGGCCCTTGCCCTTGTCTTTTCCTGATCCTTTTTCAGCCATCAATCAATTCCTTGCATTTCAGACATACCCGGGCTTTTTTGCCTTCCCCGGTAGTGGTCATACTAAAACGGGTGGCGGTGGCGCACTTGGGGCAAATGAGCTTCACCTTGCAAACATACAGCGGCGCTTCCTTTTCCACGATGCCACCCTGCCCGCTCGTGGGGCTGGGCCGGGTGTGCCGTTTGATCATGTTGACCTTCTCAATCAGCACCTGGTTCTTCTCCCGGAACACCTTCAGGACCTTGCCGCTTTTCCCCTGCTCTTTGCCGGTGGTGACCTCTACCAGGTCGTTCTTCTTCAAACGAACCTTTACGGGCTCTACGGCTTTTTTGTACCCCATTAGAGCACCTCCGGGGCCAGGGAGATAATCTTCATAAACCGCTTGGCCCTGAGTTCCCGGGCTACCGGTCCGAAGATCCGGGTGCCGATGGGGTCGCCCTGGGGGTTGATAAGCACCGCGGAGTTATCATCAAACTTGATGTAAGAGCCATCGGGGCGCGCGGTTTCCTTAACGGTGCGCACCACCACGGCCCGCATCACGTCTCCCTTTTTCACTTTGGAGTGCGGCAGGGCTTCCTTAACCGCCACGATGACGATATCTCCCACCCCGGCATACCGCCGCCTGGTCCCTCCCAGGACCCGGATGCAGGATACCTTCTTGGCGCCGGAGTTGTCCGCCACCGTCATTTGTGTCTGAACCTGGATCATGATTCTATCCTCACGCCCACTGGCAAATGCAAATAAGGCTTATTGGGCCTTCTCCAGGATTTCCTTGACCCGCCAATGCTTATCCCGGCTCAAGGGACGGGTCTCTTCCAACAAGACCTTATCGCCAACCTGGCAATTGTTCTGGGCGTCATGGGCTTTGATTTTGACCCGCCGCCGGATGATCTTATGGTAGAGGGGGTGGGCCACCAGGCGTTTCACTTCCACCACCACGGTCTTGTCCATTTTGTCGCTGACCACCTTGCCAATCCGGGTCTTACGCACACCGCGCTGCTTTTCCATATACTTCCCAACCCCTCGGGTAGCACAGGCTTTCCAGCCTGTGTCGCCTACCTTAATGACTATTCGGCCTTCTGCCTCAGTACCGTTTTGACCCGGGCCAGGTCTTTTCTGGCCTGTCCCAGCCGGGCGGTGTTATCCAGTTGCTGCCGGCTATGTTGAAAGTTCAGGTTGAAGAGCTCTTCCGAGACCTCTTTCAACTTGGCCTGCAACTCCTCGTTAGTCAAATCGCGCAAATCCGCGGCCTTCATATGCTCGCCTCCACCACCGGCTGCTCTTTCACCAGTTGCTCTTTTTCCACAAACTTGGTGGGCAGCGGCAGTTTATGGGAGGCCAGGCGCATGGCTTCTTTGGCCGTTTCACGGTCAACCCCCGCCATCTCGTAGAGGATGAGCCCGGGCCGGATTACTGCAACCCAACCTTCCGGACCGCCCTTCCCTTTCCCCATGCGGGTTTCCGCCGGTTTCTTGGTAAAGGGTTTATCCGGAAAAACCCGGATCCAAATCTGGCCGCCGCGCTTGACGTGCCGGGTGATGGCGATACGGGCCGCCTCGATCTGTTGGGCCGTAATCCAGCCGCATTCCTCGGCCATGAGGCCAAATTCCCCGAAGGCGATATAGTTGCCTCGGGTGGCCTTGCCCCGACGCCGGCCCCGCATGACTTTCCGATGTTTAACCCGTTTTGGTGCTAACATTGCTCTTTCCTTTCCCACCCCCCTTACCTAAAGGGAGATAGGGGGAATTAATTTCGTCTTGCGTACTGCGCCTTCTGATTTCCAGTGGAACCTCGGCTTTCGTTTCTAACCTAAACCCTGCCCCCTGAAACCTGAAACCCGCAGTTATAATCCCATGCCTTCTTCGATGCTCAGGACTTCGCCGTGGAAGATCCAGGTCTTAACCCCGATGATCCCGTAGGTCGTCTTGGCTTCGGCAAATCCGTAATCGATGAGAGCCCGCAGGGTGTGCAGCGGCACCCGGCCTTCCCGGTACCATTCCTGCCGGGCGATTTCCGCGCCGGCCAAACGGCCCTTGCAGCGGATCTTGATGCCCTTGGCCCCGAACTTCAAGGCCTGGCCCACCGACTTCTTCATGGCCCGGCGGAAGGAGACCCGGCGCTCCAACTGTTGGGCGATGTTTTCCGCCACCAGTTGGGCATTGATCTCGGGTTTCCGCACCTCGTGCACGTCGATGACCAGGTCCCGGCCCACCAATTTTTCCAGGCGGCGGCGCAGGTCTTCGATTTTCTTGCCTTTTTGGCCGATAACCATGCCCGGCCGGGAAGTATGGATCTTAATGGTCAGCTTGTTGGCCGCCCGTTTGATATCCAGTCCGGCGATCCCCGACCCTTTGAGGTCCTTGTCGGCTCTGATGAAATCCCGGATCCTGCGATCCTCCAACACCAGGGATGCAAAATCCTTCCGAGCGAACCAAACGGAATCCCATTTGCGATAGCTCCCCAGACGGAATCCTATGGGGTGAACTTTCTGGCCCAATCCACGCCTCCTTAATTATACCGTTCCCAGTTCCCAGCCGTCAGTTGACAGACACTGACAACTGGCCACTGACCACTGATCACTAATCATTTCCCGGTCCCTTCCTGCAGGACCACGGTGATATGGCTGCTCCGTTTGAGGATGCGGTTAACCCGTCCCATGGCCCGCGCTTGGAAGCGCTTCAGGGAAGGGCCGCCGTCCACCTGGACGCCTTTGATTACCAGGGTATCCACGTCAATCTGGGGCCGCTGCTCGGCATTGGCCACCGCGGACATTACCACCTTGCGCACCAACCGCGCCCCCCGTTGCGGCATAAATTGGAGCATGGCCAGGGCCTCTTCCACCTTCTTGCCGGGGAGAGTCCGTGCCACCAGCCGCAGCTTGGTGGGCGATATGCGCAGATATTTGGCGCTCGCCTTGACATCCATGGCTACTTTTTACTCACTTTGGTTTTGCGGTCGCCGGCGTGGCCCCCGAAATGCCGGGTGGGCGAAAACTCGCCTAACTTGTGCCCCACCATATTTTCGGTGACGTATACCGGAATAAACTTTTTGCCGTTATGGACCGCCATGGTTAATCCGATAAATTCCGGAGTAATAGTCGACCGCCGCGACCAGGTCTTGATCACTTTGCGGTCCTGGGTCTCCCTGGCCTTATACACCTTGGCCTGGAGGCTATCCTGCACGTAAGGTCCCTTTTTTAATGAACGGGCCACGATCTTCCCCTCTACTTCTTCGACCGGTGTTTCACGATGTACCGGTCACTGGCTTTGGGTTTTCTGGTCTTAAATCCCTTAGTGGGTACGCCCCACGGGGTACACGGATGCCGGCCGCCTGAGGACTTGCCTTCGCCGCCGCCCATGGGATGGTCCACCGGGTTCATGGCGACACCACGCACATGCGGCCGTTTGCCGGTCCAGCGTTTCCGTCCGGCCTTGCCCAAGGAGACGTTTTCCTGCTCCGAGTTGCTCAACTGCCCGATGGTGGCCCGGCAGTCCACCGGCACCATCCGGACTTCGCCGGAGGGCAGTTTCAGGTGGGCCTGCTTGCCTTCCTTGGCCATTAACTGGGCGTAAGCGCCTGCGGACCGGGCCATCTGTCCGCCCTTTCCCGGCTTCAACTCCACGTTATGCACCTGGGTGCCCGTGGGAATGTTCAGCAAGGGCAGCGCGTTACCCGGTTTGATGTCCGCCGTGGCGGAAGAAACCACTATGTCTCCCACCTGCAGACCCTGGGGCGCCAGGATGTAGCGCTTTTCGCCATCCACATAGTGCAAAAGCGCAATCCGGGTGGTGCGGTTGGGATCGTATTCAATGCTGGCCACCTTGCCCGGAACTTCCAGCTTGTTGCGCTTGAAATCGATGAGGCGGTATTGCCGCTTGTGTCCTCCGCCCCGATGGCGGGCGGTGATCCGGCCGTAACTATTCCGTCCCCCCGACTTCTTCAGGGGGACGACCAGGCTCTTTTCCGGCTCGCTCCGAGTGATCTCGGCAAAATCCGTGGCCGTCTGGAACCGCCGCCCTGGTGAGGTAGGTTTTCTTGAAATGATTGCCATATTATAATCCCTTAGGTTCTATTTACCTAATCCCCGACCCTTGACCCCTGGTTTAGATGCCCTCAAATCCGGCGATCTTTTCCCCGGGCGCCAGCGTGACGATGGCCTTCTTCGAGTCGGGGCGCATGCCACTGGTCTTCCCCAGGCGCTTTTCCTTCCCCCTGACGTGGACCGTGTTCACCCCGAGAACCTTGACCTTGAAGATATCTTCAATAGCCTTCCGGATCTCGATCTTGTTGGCCTTAACCGCCACCCGGAAGGTCAGCTTGTTGGCCGCTTCCTTCTGAGCGTGGGTCTTTTCCGTGATGATCGGCCCCTTAATCAAATAATGATACGGCTTCATTTGGCCAACCTCGCTAAGATCTGGTCCACCGCCGGCGAAAACAACACCAGGTGCTCGTACTTGAGGATATCGTAGACGTTCAGCCCCATGGGGGGCATCACCTGGATTCCCGGCACATTCCGGGCGGAGAGTTCCAGAGCCTGGTTCTCTTCCACCGCGATAAACAGGGCCTTGTTAATCTCAAAAGTCTTCAGGATCTGGACAAAGTCTTTGGTCTTCGGGGTGGTATGAGGATAAGCATCCAGCACGAGCAACGTGCCATCCGCCACCTTGCTGCTCAAAGCCATCTTCAGGGCCAGGCGCCGCACCTGTTTGGGCAGCGCGTAGGCATAGCTCCGAGGCCTTGGCCCGAAGGTGGTCCCGCCGCCCTTCCAAATAGGGGACCGGCTGCTGCCAGCCCGGGCCCGGCCAGTGCCCTTCTGACGCCAGGGCTTACGCCCGCCGCCCCGCACTTCACCCCGGGTCTTGGTGCAAGCGGTGCCAGATCTACGGCAAGCCCGCTGCCAGGTCACTACTTCGTGGAGCACGTGCCCCTTGACCTCCACCCCAAAGATCTCGTCTTTAAGGTCCAGTTCCCCGACTTTTTCTTTTTGAATATTATAGATATCTACCGTCGGCATACTATCACCCGGCCTTCTGGATGAGCACCAGGCCGTGGCTCGGGCCGGGTACGGCCCCTCTCACCACCAGCAGGTTCTCTTCAGGGCGCACATCCACCACTTCCAAATTTTTCATAGTCACCCGGGCATTCCCCATCCGGCCGGCCATCTTCTTGCCTTTGACCACCCGTGAGGGGTAGGCGCTACAGCCGATGGAACCCGGTGACCGGTGGGACATGGAACCGTGGCCCATGGGACCCCGGTGAAAATTCCACCGCTTGATGGTCCCGGCAAAGCCTTTACCCTTGCTGGTGCCGATCACGTCCACCAGGTCGCCGATCTCAAAGAGCTCCACGGTGATCTCCTGGCCTTCTTCAAAGCCTCCGGCCTCGTCCACCCGGAATTCCCGCAGTTCTTTGAACCCGCTCTTGGCGCCGTGTTTTTCAAAATGACCTTTTCCCGGCTTGTTGCACTTAGTCAAAGCCTGCCGGTCAAAGCCCATCTGCAGGGCCTCGTAGCCATCTTTGGCCGCGGTCTTCTTCTGCACCACAAAACAAGGGCCGGCTTCGATAACCGTGACCGGCACTGCCAGACCGTCATTATCGAAGATCCGGGTCATGCCCAATTTTTTGCCAATTAAGCCCCCAGGCATTTTAAACTCCTCAGGTTTCAGGTTTCAGGTTCCAGGTTTCAGCGCCGTGTGGAGAGGATAACTTACCCTCGTGCGCACATCCTGGCACCTGACACCTGACACCTAACACCTGCTTTTAAACTTTTATCTCTACGTCCACCCCGGCTGCCAGGTCCAACTTGCTGATGGCGTCCATGGTTTGCTGGGTCGGTTCCAAGATGTCCATCAGGCGCTTATAGGTCCGGACTTCGAACTGCTCCCGGGACTTCTTGTCGATATGCGGGGAGCGCAGCACGGTGTATTTGTTGATTTCCGTGGGCAGCGGAATTGGTCCCGCCACCCGGGCGCCGGTGCTCCGGGCCGTTTCCACGATCTCCAGCACCGATTTGTCCAACAGCTTGTAATCGTAAGATCGCAAGCGAATGCGAATCTTGGGCGTAATCATGAATTTACCTTTATTCTACAATCTCGCTCACCACGCCGGCGCCCACAGTGCGGCCGCCTTCACGGATGGCGAAACGGAGTTCTTTTTCCAGGGCCACTGGGGTGATCAGGGTCACTTCCATCTGGACGTT